>JBMTYE010000168.1:0-4270 GCA_049454255.1 Flavobacteriales bacterium | reverse complement strand
CATACCGGAAACCACCTACCTGCTTACGAGTCCCATTGCGGCGATTTACACGCCCTTCTCGTTCATTTTGGTGTACGAAGTGTACCTCTTGATTTATTTTCTTCCTCGTTCTACATCAAATTACATTTCCAAACAGTACGAGATCATCGCGTTAATCATCATCCGGAGGCTCTTCAAGGACTTTTCGGATTTGACCTTGGTCAAAACGTGGTTCGAAAACGAGGGTGATCTGCAGTTTACGTTCGATTTGGTTGCGTCCGTCGTACTCTTCTATTTGATCTATCTCTTTCATACCCAACGGCTGAAAATTTTCCGTCCCAAAGCAAGCGGCATCCTGCCGGACTTAAGCCTTGCACGATTCATCACCACGAAGAAACGCATCGCGACAGCGCTGGTGCCCGTGCTCCTCGTCACGGCCGTGTATGCTTTTGTCGATTGGGGCATAGGAGTTTTTTCGCCCGACACGTCGAATCATTTGGCTTTCAAGGATATAAACAACATCTTTTTTGAGCAATTCTTCAGTGTTTTGATCATTGCTGAAGTGATCTTGTTGTTGTTTTCCTTCTTCCATACCGATGAATTTCACAAAGTCATCCGGAATTCAGGGTTCATCATTTCGACCATACTCATCCGCATTTCCTTTTCCGTTGAAGGCATCATGAATACGGCTCTAATTGTTTCTGCCGTGCTCTTCGGCCTGCTGATGCTCTTCATCCACAACAAGTACGAGACCTTCAACAGTGCCCAACTCGATGATGTGGGCACACCCCGAACCTGAGCACTAGAGCGCGGGCCCGCATGCGCCTCCCGCGAAAAATGCCGTGTTCGTTTGGTCTGCGGTTCGGGAGCGCTTTCCGCTGAACGGGTCAGGAAACGGCGATGAATTCACCCGGAAATCCGGTTACTTCAAGCGCAGCGCTGAGGGCTCCTCGGGCGCAGGGTCGGGCCAAATCCACAGCACAGGCGGGTGATCGAGTGGGACGGCATGCGAGGTGGTGAGCCAGGTGGAGCGCCAGGTGTCCCAGCCGCCCAGTTCTGCGGCGAGCTCGAGGGCGGTGCGGACGCGTTCTTGGGGGAGGCCGCCGGGGAGCAGCCAGGAGAGGCCGGTTTCGGTGGCGGTGACTTCGTGGGCGTGGCGAGCGGCGTAGCCTTTGCGGAGCTTCTTCGTGAGGGAGTCGGACTCCGTTGCGGTGCGGGCGGCGGAGGCGCGGGCGGCGGCTTCGAGTGTCGGGTCGATGGCGGCGGCGGCATCCGTCCACGCCTGCTCGAGGACTTGGAGGGCAGTGGCGATGGCTTCCGCTCGGTCCGCAGGAACGGCCCGTTCGGTCAGCCACTGCCGGAACAGCTCGTCCGTGCGCTGGGCGCTCAGCCCGGGTTCCCAGCCGATGGCCTGGGCGGCGTTCGCGGAGCTGGTGGTGTGCACGAGCACGCCATCGCGGAGGACGATTCGGGGAAACGGTACGCCGAGTGCGCGGAAGGCGCTTGCGCACTGCAGCCAATACGCCACCTCGGCCGGTCCGCCCACGACCTCATCGCTGCCCAGCAGCCACTCCTGATAGAGCGGCCGCAGGAGCACACCGGGACTCCAGCGCTCCCACGGCTCGAGGGCGGCATCGGGCACGGGGGCATCGACGCGGATGCGGCGGGTGGTGCCGTCTGCGGACGGGACGAATTCGAAGAGGTTGATGGGGCGCGGTTGCGCTTGGGCCGGGAAGCCAGCGGCTTCGAGGACGGCTGTGGTGGCGGCGACCGGAGCGGCAACGCCGTGGCCGGTGAGTTCGGCGCGGAGCAGCGGGGCGGCGAGCGCCTTCAGGGCGGGGTCGTCGCCGTCAAGGACGAGCAGGTTCGTGCCGCCGAACCACGCGTCCATCCAGCACCGGAAGACGTCGGCATAGGGGCGCCCGGGAACCGCGTGGCGGAGGAGGGCTGCGCGGTCCGCCGGATGCAGGGCGGCTTCGTCTGCCCAGGCGGCGAGTTGATCGCGGAGCGCGTCGTCGACCGTCCAGCGTCCGACGGGGTTGCCTTCGGCCGGAATCCAGCGGAACGACCGGCGAGGAAGGGTGCCGGCCTCGGCCGCGTCGTGGTCTTCGGATGCAAGCCAAAAGACGGCCACGCCCTCCGGACCTGCCCGCCGAATCGCCGTCATCGCCTTTGCGTGGAGGTAGGCCGGGCCGCCTGCGACGACGAGTTGGTGGCCCGTGGTCACCGTGCGGGCGCCAGACCGGAACCGCTCGAGGGCGGACGGGATGCCGAGACCGGAACGCCGGTAACCCGCCGCGATGGCGTCAGCAACCGCCGCGCGCAGCGTGGCAGGGTCGTGATCCGCGCCGGACGGAACTCCGGCGAGGTGATTCTGCAAGGCTGACACGAGGGCGGGGTCCTGCTGGGTCCAGGCCGCCGCAAGCCCCGAAGCGGGAAAGGGAATGTGCATACCGTCAGCGCAACACCATCACAGATCCCTGCTTCTGCACAAAGCGGCCATCAGGGTACTGCAAATCGAGGGTCCAAAAATAGGACCCGTCCGAAGCCGGTTTGCCGTCGGGATCCTTTCCGTCCCACGAGGGAGAGGCCATCCGGTCGGTGCAGTCGTAAACCACTTGGCCCCAGCGGTTAAAGACCTTGAAGCGGAGGAAAAGACCCGGGGCAATGACCGGCTCGAAGCGGTCGTTCTCTCCATCGCCGTTCGGCGTGAAGGCATTCGGGACGAACCATTCTTGTGCTTCTGCTCCCGGCACGGCAGGTCCTCCGTCCGATACCCCACTTGCTCCGGGGCCGCGGGAAGGTGAGTCCGACTGCAGGCTGTGGCCGGCCACGGGTTCGAGCGTGAATCGGTCGACGAAGCAGTAAGCAAAGGAGGGAGAGCTACCGGGCAGCGGCTCGAACGCGATGGCCTCGTCCGGGCCGAACACGCCGAAGGTGAAGTGGGTGTACGCGACGGTCGCGACGAACTCGAAGCTGAGTTGGCGCCATTCGGGGTCGAAAAAAGGCTGGTTGATGCGGAAACTCGGGGTGATTGTGAGGGGCGAGGAGCCCGTTTGGACCGCTGGAGCGGTCCCCAAACTCACGCCTAAACCACTCACTTTCAGACCAGAAAGAGAGAACGGGGTCAGCGCGCCACTCGTCACCGCGAACGCCATCCGGTACCGTTGGCCCACCGTCAGCGGTGCGGAAAAGCTGCCCACGAGGTACTCCCGCACGTTTGCGCCCGGCGCACCCGTAATCTGCAGGCCGGCGACCGCCTCACCGTCGAAAGGAAGTACCTGAGCAACAGGCGTTTCAGGGAGATCTGCGGCGCCAGTACCCGCCGTGTGGTAGAAGTCCGGCGTGCTCAGTGCACTGCCGGCATTCGTCCAGCCGGTCAGGAGGTTCCATTGGCCTGAAATCGCGGGGAGTCCGGAGGAAACCTCGAAGCTGCCGTTGACGACGGTTTGGCCGTGGGCAGCGAGGCCGCAAAGGCCCGCGGCGCACGCGACGAACGCACACTTCATTCCCCGAATCGGCTGGCTCATGGCCCGGAAGGTACAAAAAATGAGAGGACCCCGCGTTCGGAGTCCTCACACCTAACCAAAACAACTTGAACCAAATCACTGTGCTCGCTGCACGCCTTTAGGACGCAGAAGCGCTCGGTTTTCGTACGTCTGGGTTTGCCAAAAAGCGCAAATGCGCCCCTCACCTCCGGCATTCGGACCCGGGGGTCCACACCACCGCGGCAGTCCACCGGTCCGGCACCCCGCCGACCCCCGGTTCGAAGCCCACCGTGCAGCCCACGGCCGGCCGCCTCCACCGCGGCGCCCTGCAACCCGCCCGGGGATTGCTCGTCCGCGCGAGGCCGACTTCGAGGCGCGGCACCCACCGGCCCGCCGGCAGGTCGACGTGCTGAAAAGCTTGGCTGCGGGAGCCGTCGGAGGTGGGCACACCGAAGGTTTGGACCGTGGTGGGCGACAGCGTGCGGCCCACCACGGCACCCGCCCGGACCAGGCCCCGCTCGCCCACTTCCCACAGCCGGGCCACCCCGAACCGCACCTCGAATTCGAAGACACCCGACGGCGCGAGCACCACTGTATCTGTCTCAATGCCTAATGGATAGGTCATGCGCACCACCGCACGGAGTGCGTCCGACGGGCCCGCAGGCAGGAATCCGATGCACGAATCCGGCACCGCCGCCGGATCCACGCGGGGCACGAGCGTCCCCGCCCCTCCCAGCGCCACGCTCCACCTCCCCCCCCACTCCACCGCCGCCTCCGCGCGCACCGCAGGCACTCCTTTCCCC
>JBMTYE010000167.1:0-4296 GCA_049454255.1 Flavobacteriales bacterium | reverse complement strand
CTCTCCGGCGGCGATTTCGTTTTCTACCTGGACTCGGGCGGCACCATCGACGGCCATTCGTTGACCGAATGGGCCGCTGCGACGTCCGCGAAGCTCGCCGCCGCCGAGAACGTGCATGTGCTGAACCGCACCACCGTGGTCGGCCACTGGCACCACAATTTCCTCATGCTTTTCGAGCGGGTGGCCGATCATGACCCGGCCCTCCTCTCGCAGGGCGTTCCGCGCCACCGCCTTTGGAAGGTGCGCAGTTCTCAGGTTATCCTCGCCTCGGGCGACACCGTTGCAAACGACCAGGAGTGGAGTTTGGAGGAGGTTTCCGGAATGCTCGGGGGATTGGCGTCGGGACCTGCGCCGCTCCTGTCGGCGCTTCTCAATGGCACCCACATGGGGTTCAGCTGGGTGCGCGTGCACGAGTTGGGCATCTCACGGATGTGGGGCGAGCGGGAGGGATGGACGCTGCATACGGGGGTAGGAGGTCGGCTGATGCTCGGCAATGGGTATTTTTCGATTGATGTGGAGGGGGACCAAATGGACGCCTTCGGCGCCTTTTCGAACGGACTCGGTGTCCCTTCGCTTGCCGAGTTGTCGAACGCTACGGGAACGTGGGACGGACTCCGCAAGTGGGGCCCGGTCGGCCAGGGATGGGCAGTCGACGCGGGAGCCGTACTAGCGCGCAAGGACGGCATGTGGATTTCGGCCTCGTTGACCGATATCGGTAAAATGGAATGGCGTGGCGAACGCTACACCATCGGTGGAATTGACATTCCCGATTGGGAAGCGGGTATTGAGGACCCGACCTCCATCGAAGGCATTGTGGGAGAAGCTTTGCAACCCGGTACGTGGTTCGGTGAGGCGGTGCGGGAAACCCGCCGCGTAGAACTTCCGACCGCTTTCCACGCGGGTGCTGGCAAATGGTTCGGCACGGGGGCGATGCTGGCAGCAGATGCTTCGCTCGCGAACGGTCAGGCACTGGCCACTGAAACGCTGCGCTTCGGGGCGACGGCTCTGCTGCGGATCGGCGGATGGTTGTTTGTGGATGTGGGGTTACGCAAGGTGTCCGAGAGCGTCTTCCGGATTCCAGCGGGTATCGTCATCGCTGCGCCGGAAGGAGGTTGGCAAGCCGGCATCCGCGCCGGGGACATTCAAGCGCTTTGGAAGGGATCCCAGCCTGAAGTGGGCATGCAGATGTGCTTCATTCGATGGGCTTGGTAACCCGTTTGCTTGCCGCAACCGGCATGCTTGTGGCCGGAAGTTTGGGGTGTTCAACTGCACAATCGGAGTCACGGAACATGGAAGAAATCGTACTGGGAGGCGGATGCTTTTGGTGCATCGAGGCGGTTTTTGCTGGACTGGAGGGGGTGGAGGTGGCCGAATCCGGCTACATGGGTGGGCACATCAAAAACCCAGCGTACCGCGAGGTCTGTACGGGCCGAACCGGACACGCCGAGGTGGTGCGGGTGGTGTTTGATCCTGACCGGATTCGGCTCGACGACGTGCTGGATGTGTTTTTCACGGCCCACGATCCGACGACGTTGAATCGGCAGGGGGCAGATGCGGGAACCCAGTACCGCAGTGCGATTTTCTATACTTCGGAAGCGCAGCTGCCTGCCATTGAAGCGGCCGTTCAGCGTGCGGGACTGGTTTGGTCAAACCCCATTGTGACCGAACGAACGCCTGCCACGGCCTTTTATCCGGCGGAAGGGTACCACCAGGAATACTATGCGCTCAACGGTGAAGCGCCTTATTGCAAGGCGGTCATTGCGCCTAAAATGCACAAGGTCCAGGCGGCGTTTCCCCACCTATTGCGGACCGGAGAGCATTAATCTCCGGCCTCGCGCTCCGCGGCTTCGGCTTTCTCAAGCTCGGCGTCCAGCATGCGCTCAAGTTCTCGGCGGGCACCTTCGCTCATCGATGTGTCAAGCCGGGCTTGCTTCTTTAAATGCCTGTACATCGCTGATTTGCGCACTTCGAATGCCACGAACACGGTGTACACCCCTTCGCTATTCAGGTACTTTTCTTCGCCGATTTTACGGATGTCGGCCAGGGTAGTGTTCGTGACTTCGCGCACGAGCGTTTCGAATCGAGACATCGCTTCTGCGACGTGCTCGGTGGCGACATCTTTGCCGTAACTGTCGGAAACCACCTGGATGGTCGTGTTTACTTGTTGGGCAATGGATTGGCGTGCAAGGAGTTCGGCTTTGCTACGGGCGATGGCGTCCTGTTTGCTGGTTGCTTTCCCTGTTGCCCGGAAGAAGCGTGCATTCGAGGTATAGGCTGATCCGGAAAAGGGCTCTTTCACCTTGTCGCCCCACGGACGGTCGGCGCAACTGACGAGGACGAGAGAGGCCAGAAGGGCAAGGGCAACGGAGGATTTCAACATGGCGGTGTTTTTCCGGCAAGATGCGAATTGCATGCCAAACCCAACCCCACAAAAATCGATGTACTTTCGTTCCGATGACCCTGCGAAACCGCATTCGGAATCTCCTGCTGCGTGGCCGCTCACCCGTAAATCGGGAGGTGCGCAATGCCGTTTGGAATGCAGAGACGTCGCTTGTTTTGCTGTACCTCGACACGGACGAAGACCGGTACCGGGAAGTGCGGCGGATTGCTCAGCAGATTAAAACCCTGCACGGACTCAAGCGCGTCGTTCGAGTGGCCTACATCGACCGCGAAGAAAAAGCAGTTCCGCCCTGGCAACTTCGGAAGCTCGACTCGGACTACTGCTGCGCGAGCGACCTCACATGGTGGGGCACCCCGACGCGACACGCGCTGGATTTTTGCGCGGAGCGTTACGATGTGTTAATCGACTGTGAATCCGATGCTTCGCCAGAGGCACGGCTGCCACTCGATGCGCTGGTACACGGGTCTGAAGCGCGGATGAAGCTCGGCACGTCAGGTCGCGTTGCACGTCCGAAGGATTTCGATGTGGTCTTCGAGCGGGGATCCCGCACCGGTTGGGCGGAGCACATCGACCGCATGATTGCCTTCCTTGCAAACCGAAACCTCGAACCATGAATCCCGCAGGAATCCACCAAATCCAAGGGCACGGCTTGCACCTGATCACGCCCTTCAACGACCGTTCTGAGGTAGACTTTCCTGCGCTCGAGCGGATTCTCGCACGTGCGCTCGCGGCCGAAGTGTCGTTCATCTGGGTGCTGGGGCCGGCTTCTGAATTGCCGCTCGCCTCCGCGACAGAGCGCGAACAGGTGCTGGATTTCGTTTCCGATTGGGTTCGCGGACGTATTCCCCTTGTGGTGGGCATCGACGGTTCCGACACGCGTTCTGTCGTGCGGAGCTGCGATCGGTTTGCCTTTCCTGGTGCGGCCGCCCTCGCCGTGGAAGCCCCGCTCGCGCAGAGCCAAGCCGGCATCGTGGGCCACTTCCGCTCGGTGGCAGAAGCCAGTCCTCTCCCCGTTTTGATGGTGAACCCCGCGCCGGTGCACCAGGGAGGAATGGCTCCGACAACGGCCATCGAGTTAGCCGAGGACCGGCGATTCCTCGGCCTCATCGAGGCCTCCGGCGAAGTGGCTGCGGTGGGAGAGGTATTCCGCCGCCGCCGTCCGGATTTCAAGCTGCTTGCCGGCGTGGACGCGCTGGCGTGGCCGCTCATGGCCCTCGGTGCGGATGGGGTGACGTCCGCCATTTCAAACGTCTTTCCCGAGACAATCAGCAGGTTACTTGCGCATGCCGCCTTCGGCCAAATGGATGACGCCCGCGCGGCTCACCACGAACTCGCCCCACTGATGTGGCGCGAACAGCGCGAAGGCATCGCACCTGCAATCAAGTCCATCCTCCACCATTTGGGCCGCGCAAAACCCCACGTCCGGCTCCCGAATACGCCTGTTTCCGAGGAACTGAAGGCGGAAATCTACGCCGCCCTCGCGGACCTTGACGGCGTCCTCCAGGACCGCCGCTAACCTCCTCAGGTCGTCGCCACGTGCACGCGCTCGGCGGCACGGACGATGGCCTCGGCG
Organism: Flavobacteriales bacterium; assembly: GCA_049454255.1. GTDB lineage: Bacteria > Bacteroidota > Bacteroidia > Flavobacteriales_D > Sanyastnellaceae > CAMCYM01. Next base: position 322 of record JBMTYE010000167.1, on the reverse strand, counting down.
TTGAGTCCGTAGGCGTCCAGCAGCTGGGCGGGCGTGCCGCTCTGTCCGAAGCGGTCGTTGACCGCCACGAATTCGATTCGGCTCGGTGCGTGTGCGGCGCAGGCTTGTGCCACGAGGGCGCCCAATCCGCCGATGCGCTGGTGCTCCTCGGCGACCACAACCGCCCCGGTGCGCGACGCCGATTCCACGATGGCTGCGGTGTCGAGCGGCTTGATGGTGTGGATGTTGAGGAGGTCCACCCGCAGGCCCCGCTCGGCTAGGACACGTGTGGCCTTGACGGCTTCCCACACAAGGTGGCCGGTCGCGACGACCGTGACATCGT
>JBMTYE010000166.1:0-4302 GCA_049454255.1 Flavobacteriales bacterium | reverse complement strand
CCGCTGGATTGAATTTCTGCAGTCCTAACCCGACCAGTCCTTACCCCTGTCCATGATGCAGCCTACCCTCGTCACAGAAGTTTCCGGAGCCACCATCGAGCTGTCCATGGGGCTGTACACGGTGCGGTTTCATCCCGAAACCGTGCTCGACATCGAGGCGGTACAGCGCATCGAGCGGGCGCGGCGCGCAGTCCTTCCCGGGGTGGAAGGACCGGTGCTCATGGTGGTGGCGGTGACGGCCGTGGAGGTCGACCGGGAGGCGCTGGAGTGGCTGGGCAGCGAGGAGGCGATGGAGGGTGTGCCAGCGCGCGCCGTAGTCGTGCCTTCGACCATTCAGGTGGTCAAGGACCGCATCCGCTGGACGCTATTCCGTCCTGCTGTTGCCTTCCGCATATTCCGCAACGCCCAAGTTGCGAAGGGCTGGGTCCTTGATGCCTGGTACGACCGCACTGTCGGCCGCGAAATCGACGCGCTCGACAGCGACGAGGCCCTCCTCAGCGAATAACCAATCGAGTCGTGTAAGTCGCGGAGCGTAGGACGTAGACTCCAGACGCTAAACTTGAAGTAGGCAGGGTAGTTCCGCGGCCAGAGGTGATGGTGCGACCCGTGGTTTCGAGGAGGCTCCATTCTGCATCGTGCGGAATACCCATCAAGAGGCAATCCGCCCCGGAGGTGACAGGATTAGGGACCAGCAGGATTGCTGGGGTGGAGAGGCATTCTGCAACGGCATTTGCAGGAGGTATCACCTGGTAGCGCGCGGTGACGGGGAATCCGAAGAGCGTTGTGACCTCAAGCAGCGGGAATCCTTGATTGTCGCCCCACCACTGGTAGATGGTTTCAGACCGGGGAACTTCAATAGGGAATCCGATTTGCGGGATGTCGAAGACGTCAGTGCCGGAGATTTGGGTGCGGACGCGCAGCACGGTATGAGCTCCGTCCGGGAGAAGTAGCGTGCCCCAACCGTCGGCCTCGATATCGCGCGACAGGGTGCTGCTGTAGCCGAAGACGCCTTCGATTTGGAGATCGAATGCACCAGTGGAAGAGAGGGTCGAGCCGAAGCTGCAGGGAAGGGGCAGCAATTCATCGACATCGCTGTATTCCACGGGTAAATCGAAACCGCTGGCGCTCAATCCGATGCCGCAAATTGCATACGCATTGCCTGAGGTTTTGTAAAAGCTATTGAATCCGTCTAGCGGGATTGGCAAGCCTAAATCGCCGAAATCTGGGAGCTCCGTAGGCAATAAATAACTGCTCTTGTAAGCTCTGTTGAAGGGGCTGTTGAAGACCAGCTGTGCTGTGAAAGATGCGGCGGAAATCGGTGAAGGGGTCACCGGTGCATCCATCCCAGGGGTGAGATTGGAAAAATCCCACGTCACATTGGGCCCAGCGACTGCAACGGCCTCTGCATCGGTTACGGCAGTGTTCACAAAGGGGTATGTCGTGCCTCCGACAGCCATATCGGCGGATGTCAGCACCGGTTGTGCCCATGCGCTGACGGGCATCAAAAGTGCAACGAGTAGCCTTTTCTGCATGGCGTGAAGGTAGGGATTCGGTTCACTCCTTGTCCTCCTGAGATCCAGGGCGCTTGCGGGTCCGGTTCTCCCACAGCTCGCCAAGGTCATGGAAATCCCGCCGCATGCGGATGCCCACGCCTTGCGAGATGCGGCCGTCTTGCCCGGGGATGGTGGGGGTGGTTTGGGTGTAGCCGGTGACCTGCAGACGTCCGGATTTGCTGAGGTCGTAGCTCACGCGGATGTCCTGGATTTGGAGGTCTTGGGTGGGAGTGTTTGCCACGCGGTTCGTGCCGAAAGCCCCTTCGAGCTGCAGGCGGTCGTCGAGCAGGCGGGTGCTCAAGGCCACGGCCAAAGCCTGCTGGCCACTGGCCGGATCTGCGCCATAGTCCAGGCCCACATCAACTCCGCCAGTGAGCGACGAAATCCAATTGCCCAGCTGCGATGCTAACAGACCGGTTCCGCTGTTTTGCAAGCCTGCTGGGCCGACAGCACCGACTGTGGGGTCGGGGTTGAAGAACTGGCCTAAGACGAGGAGGCTAACAGCCTGCCGGTTGAGTTCATCTTCGTTCGCGAGCGCACTCTCGACAAGGGACTGGATGCGTGGCTCAGCCTCGGGAACCGCCACCTGGAACCGAATACCCGGGGACAGCAAGTTTCCCTTCAGCCCGAGCCTCAAATCCACAGGTGTTCTGCCCGGTAGGTCTGCTTCGGTGGGGAGGAGTTCGGTCAACCTAGTCCGCACTCGATACGAAGCGACGAGATCAATGTCGGCGGAATAGGGATCTCCGAACCATCGGATATGGCCATCGGGGAGTATGGTAAATCGCTTGCTGATGACATTCTCGAGCGTGAACAGGTAGGATCCATCGACGACCTCGAGATCACCGGACATCGTAAACCGCTCGAAATCGTCGATGTTGAGTTGCAGGTTTCCACGCGTTGTCCCGATGATTTCATCTCCGACAGCTTCGTCAAAAATGATACGAGCCCGAGCAGCATCCGTAACTTCAATGCCTAAATTGAGCCTGATCTTAATGAAGTCGCGTGCCCGCGGCGCTGCTGGAGCATCGAGAGTTCGGAAGCTCAGGAAGCCTCCGCCATAGGTGACATCGCTCGCGGCATCGAGGGGCAGAGCGAACGTGGTACCCGTTTCGGTGCGCAGTCTCGCCTCGATGGTCATGTCCTCGTTATCGCCGCTGACGTTGACATCGCCGGTGGCAAACGCAGACCCGTAAAACAGGTCGTTGTCCGCTCGGGTCAGTTCCATCAGGTGGAGCGGCGTCGGGGCAGTGAGGTTCGCGTCGAAGTTCCACGCGACGAAGTCGCTGTGCAACACGGTGGCGGTGAGGCGGCCGGTGGAGCCTCGGTCGTCCCGGATGCGCCAGTTGTCAAGCGCGAACATGCCCGGTTCGATATCCACCCGGCCGTCGAGGGTGAAGCCTGTGCCGAGGGAGGGGATGTGGATGCGTAGGGCTTCGCCCTCCAAACTTCCGGTCAGGCGGAGCCGATTCCAGGGACCTGCGAGCTGGGTTTGGCCGGAGACGTCACCGGCCAAGGTGACGGCCTCCGGAGGCAAAAACACCGACGTCCAATCCAAGGGGATTCGGTCCATCAACACATTGAAATCCAGCTCTTCCTGGAGGTCGAACGGCAGCTTTCCGCTCAACCCGAGGCGTCCGCCGCCCGTCCGGAAGGCCTCCGACCACAGGTAGCCGCTGCGCAGACTGCCCGTCGCCGCCGCCACCAGCGAGTCCAGGGAAAAGCCGCGAAACGCCACGTCCTTTGCGCGGAGTTGGGCCGTCCACTCGAATTCGTCTGCGAATCCGCAGGCTTCCCAAACGACCGTGGCCCCCCCGAGTTCGCCGGCCGGCACGCCCCACCCTTCTAACTCGGGCCACTGCGTCAACGTCAGGGCACCGGTCAGGGCATCCTCGGGATCCGGCCCCACCGTGCCCTCAAGGTCGAGTGCAAATCCTGGCCCGGCCAGCGACCACCCGCTGAACCGGTACGTCCCGTTTTCCTCCGAAATCTCAGCCCCCGTGCTTTGCAGGGTGACCTCGATGCCGGCCACCGGGAGGGTCGCTTCGGTAACGCGGAGGTTGCGTCTTCCGTCGTCACCGGTCGCGAGATACAAGTCGATTTGGCCGAGATCGCCGTTCGGATCGCGGGCGCTGCCCTGAACACTCCACCCACTATCTCCGATCGCTTCCACATCCAAATCGTTAGCCCACAAGGTCCCCGCGTGTTTCACGGCCTCTGCCTGCACCTCCGCGGTAATTCTGCTTGCATCACCTTTCGCACGCACCACGACTCCTCGGGCCTCCGTTCCGTCCCACCCCAGCAGGTCGGAATCCAGAGCGAATTCGATTCCCCCTGCACTGATGCGTCCACGTCCTACCGTGCCCGGTGCGATGACCAGCGGGATGTCGAAGATGGCGGCAAGGGGGGCAGCCCGGGCAACCGTAAAACGCGTCCCGAACTCCGGCCCCGGGTTCGGCAAGGTTGCTCGGTTGCTGAACGCCGTCCACCACCGTTCCCACGCCCCGATGTCGGACGAAGCCTTGAGGTTGCCGGAGGAGATGTCGGACATCCATTCGAGTTCGACCGTCTCCGGAGACCATTCCCCGAAGGCGTCCAAGCGGTCGAAGCGGATGGGTGCACCGGTCTCGACCAGGGTGATGGTGCGCAATCCGAGGGCGGCCGTGTACCGGTCGGGGGCGCTCGATGACAGCCGTGCCTCGAAAGTGCCATATCCTTTCCATTCCCGTTCAGGGACTTGCAATCCGTC
>JBMTYE010000165.1:0-4342 GCA_049454255.1 Flavobacteriales bacterium | reverse complement strand
CTCGATGGGACGGAAGGAGCTTTGGTGCGGATTGTTCCGGTCGCAGGTCCGGTGATTTACCTCGGTGTGGCCGATGCGCTTGCGGCCGATTCGCTCGCTGCCGCTTGGGAAGGATGGCGAACTGGAGTTACGACCGACCGGTTCCGCGACCCAGCAGCGAACCCAGGCCCCGGCTGAGGCGCTGCACCGTTTCGAGGCCCTTGTTGAGCGGCTCGGCGATGAAGTCCTCGTACTGCTCGTTCAGGCCATCGTCGTCAAATTGCTCGGGGAAGATCAGGATGCGGTTGTTGTCAGCGAAGTATTTGTCGAGGCGGGCGGGCAGGCCTTCGAGGGCGCTGAGCCACGAGGCGCCGTTGCGGCGGGCGGAGACGACGACGAGGAAGTCGTCGGGCCGGATGTCGCGGGCAAGCACGAGGAAGTCGTCCCAATCGTCGAACGGAGTAAAGGTGAGGGTGGCCGTGAGTTTGGCGCGGCGGGCGACGTGCTCGATGGCGGTCTGGGTCGTCGGAGTGCAGCGGAATTCCAGCGGAATGCTGAGCTCCGTGCCCAGCCGCGCGAGCTTGTTCACCCAAATCGGGAACCCCGACTCCCGTTCCGCGAACGGCGGCACCACGAGAAATAGCCGCTTGTGCACGACGAGTGGCTTGCGCAGGTCCACCGCGGCGATGGTTTTGTCCGTCGCGGAAAGCAGGTGCGCGAGCTTTTCGCCGAAGAGTTTTTCGAGCGGCCCGCTGCGTTCGGGCCAACCGAGCACGATGGCGTCGGCCATGATTTCGCGGGAAATCCGGGCGATGCCACTGGCCGTGTTGAGGTCGATGGTGGCGATGGCGTTCACCTTCGTCTCCGTCGCAGAGGCCTGACGCACCAGGCCGTCGAGGGTGGTCCTCGCACGGTACAGATTGCGTTCGGCCTCTTCGTCGTTCGTGACCACCATCAGCACGGAAACCGGGTTCGGCGAACGTTTTTCCTTGATCAGGGCCGCAAATTCCAGGAGCGGTGCCATGTCCTCTGGACGAGATACGGGCAGGAGCAGGTGTTCCGTTTCCAGCGACCGGGTGGCCCGGAGGGGGGCGTCGTCTTCGGTCGTGGTTGCAATCTTTTTTGCAGCCCGCTCGGTCGCAAACGAAGCCACGACACACGTAACGAGAATGAGCAGAATCGTCCCATTCAGGATGTACTTGTCGAGAATTCCCGCCTCGTAACCGACGAGGATAATGGCGAGCGTCGCAGCCGCGTGTGCGCCGCTCAAACCGAACAGCAGCTGCCGCTGGGCACTTGAATAGCCGAACGAAAGCGAGGTCACCCACGCGGCGAGCCACTTTCCTCCCAGCGCCGCGGCCGTCAGCGCTCCGGCCACGAGCAAAGCGGTCGGGCCTTGGAGCAGCACCCGCACGTCCACCACCATGCCCACGCTGATGAGGAAAAAGGGGATGAACAGCGAGTTTCCGATGAACTCGATGCGGTTCATCAACGCCGACGAGTGGGGGATGAGCTTGTTGAGGGCCAAACCGGCCACGAACGCCCCTATAATCTTCTCTACACCAGCGACTTCTGCCAGGAACGCCGCGAAGAACACGACCGCGAGCACGAAGATGTAGTGGCTGTGCTTTTCGCTCTCGAGCTTGCGGAAAAACCACTTCGCGATCCGCGGCACCACAAAGAACATGATCGCAGAAAACGTAGCTAGCGACGCTGCAAACGTCAGCCAAAACTCCAACTCGACCTGGCCTGTGGCATTCCCGAGGATGACAGAGAGCAAGATGAGCACCACGGAATCGGTCAGAATCGTCCCTCCGACGGCCACGGCCACGGCTTGGTTTTTCGTGATGCCCATTCGGCTGACGATGGGGTAGGCCACGAGCGTGTGCGTAGCGAACATGCTGGACGTCAGTAAACTCGCGTTGAACCCGTAGCCGAGGATGTGGGCGCACACATAGTATCCGATGCCCATGGGGATGGCAAAGGTCAACAGCCCGAAGAGCAAGCTGCGGTTGCGGTTTGTCCGGAAATCCTGCAGGTCGAGGTCCAGGCCCGCGATGAACATGATGTACAGCAGACCGATGGTGGAAAAGAGGTCGATGGCCGAGTTCTTTTCCAGGACGTTAAGTCCGTTTGGCCCGATAATCACACCGCTGATAATCAGCCCGATAATCCCCGGAATGTTCAGCCGGCGCAGCAGGATCGGGGACAGCAAAATGATGAGCAGAATGACCGAAAACACGAGCACCGGGCTGGCCAAAGGCAGGTGAAATTCGTCCAGTAGGTGCGCAAAAAATTCCCTCATGTGGTGTGCGGAACAGCTCAACTGCCCGCCGTCAAGTTCGGCAATTTCTGCTCACCTGCCCGCGACGACCAGGCGTTGCCGAAGCCACGCGGTGCCGGACCGGGCGACGACGAGGTAGCACCCCGGACTGGGGAGGCGGGTCGGGCTGAGATTTGGTAGGAGAAAGCTAAAAAACCAAAACATAATCTGATGTTTTCCTGACCTGAATTTTTAATGGCATTCAGTCAATTGCAAATCAAATAGTTGCGGCAATTATCGTCTCTATTTGTCAAAATTATATTGCCAAATGGAGTCATCATACTCACTCAAGTCGTGGTTTTTCAGCAAAATGAAGCCGGATATTGATGGAATATGAATGTAATTCCATGAGGCGGCCTGTGGACGTGTGTGAGTTTTTATACGACTCGGATTGTGCAGTGTCTTGAGGTGGCAGGCATAAAATTATTTTGACACATCAGGTCAAATTATTGCAGGAAACCGAGAGGTTCCTTTCGTTTGCGCCCTCAACGGCAGAATGCATGACCGGGAAGGGGACCACACGGCACGCGAAGGCAGACTTCAACCAGAATAGGTTGTACCGGCTGCTGCAACTCGTGAAGTTGCTGAAAATGAATCCCCATCGCACCGTGGATGACCTGGCCGAGTTCCTGAAAACCAGCCCGCGCAGCGTATACCGTTACCTGAATTTGCTCGAGTCGGTGGGGTTTTCGATTGCGAAAACGGTGTACGGTGGGTTGTACATTGAAGGGGAGGAGCTGCGGGAATCGTTTACGCGGGAGGAGGCGGAGCTTGTGGGCGCAGCACTAAATACGGTGTATCCGGAGCGCACAGAGTCCCAGGCCGTGTTGCGGAAGCTCAAGTTGTACAGCGAAATCGGGTCGGCTGCGGATGATTTGGCGCGCGCAGGACGGGAGGCTATGCTGGCCTCGATTGCCCGAGCGATGGCAGACCGGCGGCAGTTGCTGCTCAAGTCGTACCACAGCGCGCACAGCGGCACCGTGTCGGACCGCGTCGTCGAGCCTGTCGAACTGCACGGCCAGGCGGTGTTTCTGGCGGCCTTCGATACGTCTGCGAACGACATGCGCTACTTCCGGGTCGACCGGATTGCGGACGTGGAAGTGCTGGATACGCCGATGCGGTTTTCGAGCCGGCATTCAGCGCCTCCGCCGGACCTCTTCGGGTTCGCGTTGCATTCGAAGCCACCCGCGCTCGGCAGAAAACCGGCCAAACCGGTTGCGAACGCCGCCCCGCCGGCCATCCATTTGGACCTCAGCATGCGGGCCATGCTGTTTCTGCGCAGCGAGTACCCACTCTCCGCAGCGTACATCACCCCCGGCCTCGAGCCAGAACGCTACACGGTGAAGGCGCCCGTAGCCGACTACCGGCCTGCCGTTCGGTTCATCCAAGGCCTCGAGCCCGGCCACGTCCGCGTGCTGGGTGATGGCGCATTGCTTGAAGCCCTCGCTTCCCTCCCTGCGTCTACTTCGAGCGCGGCTTCGAATCCGGGGTTAGCGGATCCGCTCGCCCACTGAGGCAATCGGCCCCGATTAGAGGAGCGGACGATTCAGGCGCCACTGCAGCCGCCGCGCCGCGAGCATGGCTTCCGCTTCGGCATCGATGGCCGAACGTTCGGCTTCCAGCCACGCGGTTTCGCGGGTGATCACGAGGAAGACGGAGCTCTCGCCGGCTTCGAAACGCGCGGTCTCGGCTTCGAGCATCCGCCGCGCAGCAGTCGCTGCAGCCCGCGCAGCCACCAGCGTGGCGTGCCGGTCCGCCAGGGCACGCGCCTCCGCCGTCACCGCCCCGGTCCAACGCATGTTCAGCGCCTCTTGCTCCAGGGCGATGCGCTCGAGTTCGATGGTGCCGAGGGCGACCTGGGCCCGTTCGCGCCGCAGGAAAAGCGGCATGCTGGCGTACACGGACAGCGCTGAACCGGTAGCATCCACCCCTTGCAGGAGCGACCATTCCGCATTCACCACGGGCTTGAGTCCTTCGCGCTTCAGCCGCAAGTCGAGTTCTGCATTGCGCTGTTCTGCAGCAAGTTGCACTCGGTCCGGC
>JBMTYE010000164.1:0-4351 GCA_049454255.1 Flavobacteriales bacterium | reverse complement strand
CGGTAGATGAAATCACAGACGCTGTGGACAACGATGGTGCGGTGGACGTCTCGGTTGAAGGCGGTGTCCCTCCGTACACCTTTGAGTGGACTGGAACTGATGGCGCGGCTGTCGGATACACCAGTTCGGATGAGGATATCGATGGCCTTGCAACCGGCACGTATGCCCTCGTGGTGACGGATGCGAACTCGTGCTCTGCTGAGGCCGTCGCTGTTGTTGATATCAACGGTGTGGACGAGGCCCTGGGCTTCGGATGTGTGGTCTTCCCGAACCCGGCAACCGATGCGGCAGTCCTCGTGTGGGGCGGTGAAGTCGCTGTGGAGTGGATGACGATCACGGACGGCATGGGACGCACGGTAGAGTCAGTTCGTTTGGCCGGTACGGCCGGTCGGATGGACCTCGACGCAGCCCGCTTCGCTGCCGGCGTGTACCACATCGCGGTGGGAGCAACGACGGGCGTAAGCACGATGCGTTGGGTCGTGACCCGCTAAGGGCAGAGCGGCCTGAACGAAAAAGGCGGTCCAGTGCGGGCCGCCTTTTTTGTGCGCTTGTGCACTTGTACGCTTGAAGTCGGGTAGGAGGACGCTTACGAACCAGCAGTCCCTTAGCGGCGCGCGAAGGCGTCGAGGGCCTGACGGGTGAAGTCGCTCAGCACCAGGCGGCCAGAAATCGCCGCGCGCTCGAGAAGCATGCGGTCCCAGTGGTCGGTGCCTTCCCAAACGGCCGCCTTCAAATCCGCCATCGCCTCCGGAGAAGACGCAGCAAGTCGCAGCGCCAGGGCTTCCAGTTCGTCGTCCAGAGTGGAGGTATCCGGAGCAACCGATGCATACAGTCCGTGGTCCCGCGCCCACTCGGCGCTGCGCCACGACGCGGCGTCGATGGCCAGTTCGGTCATGGCTGCCTTCCCCATCTTCCGCTCCACCGCCGGACCGACGACGAAGGGACCGATGCCTACCGCGAGCTCAGAGAGCTTCACGGCCGCATCGGAGGTGGCAAATGCATAGTCAGCCGCAGCGGCAAGGCCCACCCCACCACCGACCGCCTTTCCAGTAACCCGTGCGAGGATGAACTTCGGACAGGTGCGCATGGCGTTGATGACGTGGGCAAACCCGCTGAAAAACGCCAGACCCGCTTCCGGGGTGGAGATGGCCCGGAGCTCATCGAAGCTCGCGCCGGCACAAAATGCGCGGTCGCCGTGGGAGGCCAGCACGACCACCCGCACGTCAGGGTGGGCCGCGGCGGACCGGACAGCTTCAGCAAGTCCGGCGAGGACAGCGGCGGGCAGGGAATTGCTCGCGGGGTGGTGGAAGGTGATGCGGCCGATGCCGGAGGGCTCAGCCACGAATTCCACCCACCCGCCGGCGGCTTCGGTACGCATGGCGGGTTAGCGCTGTGCGAGTGGGACGAAGGGACGGGGCGGGGCGCCGGTGTAGATTTGGCGCGGACGGCCGATGGGCTCGCCATTTTCCGTCATCTCCTTCCACTGGGCAATCCAGCCCGGCAGACGGCCGAGCGCGAACATCACCGTGAACATGTTCGTAGGAATGCCCATGGCCCGGTAGATGATGCCAGAATAGAAATCTACGTTCGGGTACAGACCGCGTTCGACGAAGTAGGAATCGCGCAGGGCGACCTCTTCCATGCCTTTTGCGAGCTCGAGCACCGGGTCGTCCACACCGAGGGCGGTCAGCACATCGTCGGCGGCTTTCTTGATGATGCGCGCACGGGGATCGAAGTTCTTGTAGACGCGGTGGCCGAAGCCCATGAGGCGGAAGGGGTCGTTCTTGTCCTTCGCCTTGTCGATCCACTTTTGGAGGTTACCGCCGTCTTCGCGGATGGACTCAAGCATTTCGATGACCGCTTGGTTCGCACCGCCGTGGAGCGGACCCCACAGGGCAGCAATTCCGGCGGAGACCGAGGAGTAGAGGTTTGCCTGCGAGCTTCCGACCATACGGACTGTGGAGGTCGAGCAGTTTTGCTCGTGGTCGGCGTGGAGGATGAGCAGCTTGTTCAAGGCGTCTTCGACCACGGGATTCACATCATAACGTTCCGCGGGAAGCGCAAACATCATGTGGAGGAAGTTGCCGCAGTAGGAGAGGTGGTTCGACGGGTAGACCGACGGGTGACCCGTAGCGTGCTTGTAGGCCTGGGCGGCGAGTGTCGGAAGTTTGGCCAGCAACCGAAGCATCGTAAGTTCAACCATAGCGGCTGAGCGATGCGGGTTTTGCGATTCCGGATAGAACGTGCTCAGGCTGCTGATCATGGAACTCAGCATACCCATGGGGTGTGCACCTGAAGGGAAGGCCTCGAAGAAGCGCTTCATGTTCTCGTGCACGAGGGTGTGCGAGGTGATGTTGTCTTCGAACCACTTCAGCTGCGCTGCATTCGGCAATTCGCCGTAAATCAACAAATGAGCTACTTCGAGGAAACTCGCGTGTTCCGCGAGTTCGTCGATTTCGTAGCCGCGGTACCGCAGAATGCCTTCCTCCCCGTCGAGGAACGTGATGGCGCTCGTCGTGGCGCCGGTGTATTTGTACCCTGAATCGAGCGTAATGTAGCCAGTGAGGGCCCGCAACTTTCCGATATCGATGGCTTTTTCGTTCTCAGATCCGGTCACTACCGGGAAGTCATACTCCTTGCCATCAAGAAGGAGGCGTGCGGTTTCGCTCATGTCAGGGTTTGATATCGTTGATCAGGCCAGAAAGCCTGCCAAAGATAACAGCCCCAGCTGCGGAGTGTTTCGGTCGATGTCGGTTTGTTCAGGATTTTTCACACAGCAGAACCATCTCCCACGAAATCTCAACGAAACGTAGGGACGAACGATTTCTGGTAGGCATCCCATTCGGTTTGGGTCGTGGAACGGGTCCACTTTTCCTTGAAGAACCGCAGGTGCATTTCAAGTTGTTGCGGCGTCCGGTACCCGCTGATGGGGGCGATGATTTCGCCTTTTTCGTCGAGGTAAACGAGTGTAGGGTAGGCGTTTACGCCGAGGGCTCGGGAGAACTCGTGGGTGCCGTTGCGGCCTGTGGCACCGGCGCGGTAGTTCGGGTTCGTGTAGGTCGTTCCGCGGAATTGCACGGGTGGCTGGGATTCGGCATCGAACTTGACCGCGTAGTAATTCGCGTTGATGTACGCGATGACGTCCGCATTCGTAAACGTGTTCGCCATCATCATTTTACAGGGTCCGCACCAGGAGGTGTAGACGTCGATCATGATTTTGCGCGGTTGCTTTTTTTGGGCTGCCATCGCCTCTTCAATGGTCATCCACGCAATGCCACCGCTGGCCTTTTGGGCGAGGGCAGCTGGAAGGCCCATCACCAGCGCCACGGCGAGGGCGCCAAACACCGCTACATGCTTCATGTCCCTAAGTTCGCAAATTTCGGGCCACACCCGACGGTTCAGTGCACGGACCCCATCAACTTGCGCATCGCTGGAGCGAGCACGAGCAGCAGCAAGCCGCCGAAAACGGCCACCACCGCGAGGTACGCGTAGCCGTCCGTGTAGCCGACCAGCCGCTCGAAGTTGCTCCGGTCCGGGTCCACGCTCGCCATCCCGGCGCCCAACAAGCCGGCGACATACTGGCCGTACGCACTGGCCAGGAACCACATGCCCATCATCAGTCCCTGGATGCGGTTCGGAGAGAGTTTGGTCATCAAACTCAGCCCGATGGGGGAGAGGAACAGCTCTGCAAACGTGATGACGAAGTATCCCGCGAGGAACAGCTCGTGCGAGGTGATGCCGTCCGGCGAGGCGAAGTACACGGTGGCGTGGAAGATGCCGAATGCGGCGGCGAGCAGCAAAAACGACAGTCCGAATTTAACGACCGAGTTCGGCTCCTTCTTTCGGCGTGCGAGCAGCACCCACACCCACCCGACCACCGGAGCGAACAGGATGACAAAGAGGGAGTTCGACGAGTTGTTCGTGGCATTCGGATCGACTGACACCCCGAAGAGTTCTGGCGAGATGTTGTTCAATGCGAACAAGCTCAGCGACCCTCCGGCCTGCTCGAAAAACGACCAAAACACCACCGAAAAAAGGATGAAAAGCATCGCCGCTCCGAGCTTACGGTTCTCCGCAGCGGTAAAGGACCGCATTTCCCAGGCGAGGTAGACCAGCGTCAGCGGCCCGATGGTGTACATGAACAGGTCCGTGTAGGCCGTGTTCGTGACGAGCAACAAGATGAGCGGGAGCGCACCTAGGGTCCCCAGGTACACGGCGGCTTCGTACCACCGGGCCTTCATCGGAGGCAGGGGGCTCAATCCGATGGGCCCGAGGGATTTGCGGGGGGCCGCGAACGTCACGAGCGCGAAGACCATGACGACTGCGACGAGACCGAAGGCCCACGACCAGC
>JBMTYE010000163.1:0-4393 GCA_049454255.1 Flavobacteriales bacterium | reverse complement strand
TAACTCCAAACGCCTCCCCCGCCCTCAACCTCAACCTCGTCCTCAACCTCGTTCTCGTTCTCGTTCTGTGCGGCGCAGCCGCACCCGTCCTCAACCTCCTACGCCAGCCCCACCACTTCCCCATGCGCATCGACGCGCATTCCCGCGGAGGCCGGGCGGTCCGGCAGACCGGGCATGCGGAGCATCGTGCCGGTGATGGGGATGAGGAAGCCAGCGCCCGCCGCGACCTCGAATTCGCGCACAGTGATGCGGAAACCGGAAGGTCGGCCGATGCGCGTTTCGTCGTCCGTCAGCGACTTTTGGGTCTTCGCCATGCAGATGGGCAGGTGGTCGAGGCCGAGCGCGGCGTAGCGGGCGGCTTGGGCGGCTGCTTTGGGCGCAAAGTCCACGCCTTCAGCCCCGTAGATCCGCGTAGCAATGGCCTCAATCTTCGCGTGCAAGCTGTCCTCGAGGCCGTAGGTGTGCTTGAGCGTCAGGGGGGTAGGGGAGGCTGCGGCCACGACGGCCTCCGCCAAATCCATTGCGCCCTCGCCCCCGAGGGCCCACGACCGGTTGATGGCGCACGGCACGCCGAGCGCGGCACACGCCGAAAGCACGGCGCGGTGTTCCTCCTCCGTGTCGCCGCTGAACGCGTTGAGCGCGACCACCACGGGCAGGCCGAAGCTGGCGAGCGATTCGAGGTGGCGTTCGAGGTTTGGCAGGCCGCGGCGCACGGCGTCGGCATCGGACGATCCGAGGTCGGCGAGGCGCACGCCGCCGTGGTATTTCAGGGCCCGCACGGTCGCCACGACCACCGCCACGCGCGGTGCGATTCCGCCAGCGCGGCATTTCAGGTTGAGGAACTTTTCGGCGCCGAGGTCGGCCCCGAAGCCTGCCTCGGTGACGACATAGTCCGCGTAGCTCATAGCCATCTTCGTGGCGATGAGGCTGTTCGTGCCTTGGGCGATGTTTGCGAAGGGGCCGCCGTGGATGAAGGCGGGGCTGTGTTCGAGGGTTTGGACCAGGTTCGGCCGGATGGCGTCGCGCAGGAGCAGCGTCATCGCGCCGGCGGCTTCGAGGTCGTGGGCGGTGACGGCCGTCCGGTCGAACCGGTCACCCACATAAATGCGCTCCAGCCGCGCGTTCAAGTCGGCCAAATCCCGCGCCATGCACAGGATCGCCATCACCTCCGACGCGGCCGTGATGTTGAACCCGGTTTCCATCGGCACCCCGCCCGTCCGGCCGCCGAGGCCCGTCACGATTGCGCGCAACGCCCGGTCGTTCATGTCCATCACGCGCTTCCACACCACGGACCGCGGGTCGAGGCCCACCCCCGCCTTGCTCGAAGCGATCGAGTTGTCAATCAGCGCACTGAGCAGGTTGTTTGCCTTTTCGACCGCGGAGAAATCGCCCGTGAAGTGCAGGTTGATGTCCTCCATGGGGATGACTTGGGCCTTGCCGCCGCCCGCCGCGCCGCCTTTCATGCCGAACACCGGACCCAGCGAAGGTTCGCGCAGTGCCGCCGCCGCGCGTTTTCCGATCCGGTTGAGGCCGTCCGTCAGGCCCACGGTCGTGGTGGTTTTGCCCTCCCCGGCCGGCGTCGGCGACAGGGCCGTGACGAGCACGAGGCACGCGCGATCAATTTGCTCTGGACGAGTGAGTTCCAGGGGGATTTTGGCCTTCAAACGTCCGTAAGGCTCGATGGCATCGGAAGCGATGCCCAAACGCTCGGCCACCTCCCCGATGGGCAGGGGCGTCGCTGCGCGCGCAATCTCAAGGTCGGTCATGGAGGCAAATTGAGCTGCGAAAGTAGCCACCTTTGCCGCCATGGACGCGCATCCCACCGCGGTCGCCCGCCGCATGGTCGAGGCCATCCGCCTCGCCTCCGACCCGGTCCGGGCCGCCCACGGCGCGGGCTACCACCCGACCGCCCTTGAAATCTGCGGGGCCTCCGTCCCTGCCGTGCGCGCCGTCGGCCGCTCGTGGCGACCCGAGCTCCGCACCTGGACCCCTCGAGCCCGCGTCGCGCTCTCCATCGCCCTCGTGCATTCCGGCCTGTTCGAAGCCGCGATGCTCGCCCACATCCTGCTCGACGGCGACCGCGCAGCCCATGCCACGCTGACGCCCGTCGATTGCGACCGGGGCCCTGCCGGTCTGGGCGCCCACGTCGACAATTGGGTACTTACGGACACCTTCGGACCGTACGTCTGCGGCGCCTGCTGGCGGGAGGGAATCCTCGATCGCAGCTTTTTCGCCCGCTGGCTGCACGACGCCGACCCCTGGTACCGGCGGCTCACCCTGACGTCGACCATCGCGTTGAACGCTCGGGCCCGCGGCGGCACCGGGGATTCCGCTTCGACGCGTTGGGCCTGCGAGGCAGCCGTGGACGACCGCCATCCCGCGGTGATCAAGGCGTTGAGTTGGGCTGTGCGCGAGTGGGCTGAGGTCGATCCGCCTGCTGTGGTCGCTTTTCTTGCGGACTTCGACGCCCGCCTCCCCGCCCTCGTCCGCCGCGAAGTCCGCACCAAATTAACTACTGGCACGAAACGCGGTCGCCGCTAACCTCCTTCGCACTATCTTTGCACCCGCTTCTCAGGAAGTTCGGGGCGTAGCGTAGCCCGGTATCGCGCCTGCTTTGGGAGCAGGAGGCCGCAGGTTCGAATCCTGCCGCCCCGACTTCAAGCCTGCTCCTCGGAGCAGGCTTTTTTGTGGGCAAAACCCGCAAATCTATTCGAATTATGTGACAATTAAAGTCACAATTTAATTTAGTATATAAATTAATTACTATGCCTTTCTAGCGGCGTAATGTTGCTTTCGAATCGAATGCAAAACATGAAATATATCGCCACACGCTGTCTGGTATTAGCCTCCTGGATCGTCTGTTTTAACGGGTGCATGCCTGTGCCTCAATTGATCAGCACGGAATCCGTCAAAGCCCGCTACATCGGACAACACGAGAGCACCCTGATCTCAGAACACGGGTTACCAGACCAAACCGCCTCTCAACCCGATGGCGGCAAAATCTGTACATGGATTGTCGGAACGACATCTACTTCGTCTGGGGTGCACTACGGCTATGGCGTTAATGGTGGGGCTTCCTCTGGTTCACAGCAAAAGCTCACCGCCTACATCGACCCCGACGGAACGGTGAAGGACCTCAAAACGAACGGCTACAGTTTGGGCAATGAAGACGCCGTGAATCGAGCGAAGCAAACAAATGCCTACCTCGGCTTCATTTATGGAGTGGGAATCCTCAGCTTCATCATTTCGCTCGCCATCATCTAATGCGAGCTCCACGTTTGATTTCGGACTTTGCCACGCAGAATCACCCGCGAACCCACTCTGCCCTCAACCTCGTCCTGCGCGGAACAGCCGCGCCCCCTCACCCTCCCGTTAAAAACGAATGCATCAACTGCATCGTGGTCAGTGGGATGCGAATGAAATCGTTGCTGGCGGTGATGTGGAGCGATATGCCGAACATGCTCCCTACGAGGTTGACGCCTTCGCGGAAGGGGACCACGCGGTGCACGCCACCGCCGAGGGGGATGTAGGGGATGCGGGCCTTTTTCAGGTCCACGCCGGCGGTGGCGTCTGAGGAGCGGTAGGTGAAGCCGCCGATGTCAAACGCGAGGTCGGTGACGGGAACGGTTTTGCCGGTGGCACGGTAGCACAGGGCTTCGCCGCCGGGGGGCGCAACGGGATCGCGGAAGGAGCCGGGAACGGGTTTGCCGTCCGCGCCGGTGCAGGTGGAGGCAGGGCCGGAGATGAAGACGGGGACCTGGCCGTCGACGGGGCGGATTTGGGTGATGGTTTCGACGTAGGCGGCAAACATTTGGGCCCATTCCGGCCCCGGAACCCACTGCCAGGTCACCAAACCTGCGCGGTACTCCCCATCGCGGTACCACCCCGGAGCAGCCACCATCAGCAAAATCGCCCGACGCATATCCGCCCGGCGGCTCGGATCGTACTCCGCCACCGCAATCGCAATCACATCGCGCTCCCCGAGGGTCTCTAGCGTGCAGTCCCCGAGGTCGAGCGGGACGATGCGGAACGCCTTCATGCCCGCGTCGAGCTTGAAAACTTCCGCCATCGCCAGCGGCTCCAGCACGGCCTTCACCTTCGGGTCGACGGTCGGCGTGGTGGAAGTTTGGGCCGTAAGGCCGAAAGAACAGACCAGCAATCCGACGGCCGTCCAGGCGCACAGTACAACCCGCATGTAGTTCATTCCCGCGAAGATAACCGAACGTCTGTGCGCGTTACTTCACCACCGTGACATGGCCATACGAAATCATATCATTGTCAGACCACGTCGTTTTCACGTGCAATCTCCACTCGTAGAGGTCGTTGTTCACGTAGTAGTCATTGATCGGCGCAACACTTCCAGTCCACCAATCGTCAGGATTGAACGACTCCC
>JBMTYE010000162.1:0-4402 GCA_049454255.1 Flavobacteriales bacterium | reverse complement strand
CCGGCGTCGACCCCAGGCACCAAATGGCTGTGGAGATCCCAACCGAGCTGAACACCTGCCAGCGGCACGACCTGCTTCCGCCGCCACCGCGCCCACATGGTCAGCGGTGCTGGTACTGGGCCTCGTAGTACGACAGGTAGGACCCGCTGGTCACACTGTCCAGCCATTCGCCGTTGCTGAGGTACCATTCCACCGTCGCCGCAAGGCCTTCCTCGAAGCGGATGGACGGTTTCCAGCCCAGTTCTTGGGCGATGTGCGACGCGTCGATGGCATAGCGCAGGTCATGGCCTGCGCGGTCTTTCACGTACGAAATGAGCCCGAGCGAGGTTCCTTCTGGTCTGCCGAGTTGGGCATCGGTGAGCCGGATGAGCAGGTGCACGAGGTCGATGTTGCGCCACTCGTTCAGCCCGCCGATGGCGTAGGTGGCTCCGGGTGAACCGCCGTGAAGTACCACATCGAGCGCGGCCACGTGGTCTTCCACCCACAGCCAGTCCCGCACATTCTTTCCTTCGCCGTAGACCGGAAGGGGACGGTTGTCCCGGATGTTCCGAATCATCAGCGGGATGAGCTTCTCGGGAAACTGGTACGCTCCGTAGTTGTTCGAGCAATTCGTAACCACGACCGGCAGGCCATAGGTGTGGTGCCAGGCCCGCACGAGGTGGTCGCTCGACGCCTTGGAAGCGCTGTAGGGACTGCGCGGATCGTACGCTGTGGTTTCGGAGAAAAGGCCTTCGTCGCCGAGGGATCCGAACACTTCGTCGGTCGAGACGTGGTGGAACAGGCCTTCGCCCGGCTTCCAGGCTTCGCGTGCCGCCTCCAGCAAGCTTGCCGTTCCGAGGATGTTCGTCTCCAGGAAGGCCATGGGTCCCGAGATGCTCCGGTCCACGTGGCTCTCGGCGGCCAAATGCACAACGGCTTCCGGTCGGTGTTCCTCAAACACCCTGCGCACCAGCTCCCGGTCCCGGATGTCGCCCCGCACGAAAACGTGCCGTTCTTCCCCTTCGAGGTCCCGCAAGCTGGCCAAATTCCCCGCATACGTAAGGGCATCGAGGTTGACCACCTTCATCTCGGGATACCTGGAAATCAACCGCCTCACGAGGTGGGACCCGATGAACCCTGCCCCTCCCGTCACCAGTACCGTCGAAAACGTTCGCATGTCGGCAAGTTCGCTCACAGGCTCCAATACCCCAAGTCCCCTAACCGGCCCCGGTACATGCCCTTCACATCCACCACTACCCCATCGCCCCCTTTCAGCAGCCCCCGGAAGTCCGCTTCCGTCAACTCCCGGTAGGGCGCGTGCCCGACCGCCACGACGACCGCGTCGTACCCTCCGGCGAGCGGAGCGTCCGTCAACGTAAGTCCGTATTCGGCGGCAACTTCGTGGGCGTCGGCATGGGGATCCACGACATCGACCGCCACGTTGTACGATTCGAGTTCCCGCACGACATCGACGACCTTCGTATTGCGGATGTCCGCCACGTCCTCCTTGAAGGTCAGGCCCATCACCAGCACCCGCGATTCGAGCGGATTGCGTCCCCGTTCCAGCAGGCGTTTGACCGTCTGCTTACCGACGTAGAAGCCCATGGAGTCGTTCACGTACCTGCCGGAGTTGATGACCCGCGCGTGGTAGCCGAGTTTGTTCGACTTCCACGTGAGGTAGTAGGGGTCGATGCCGATGCAGTGGCCGCCGACGAGGCCGGGCGAGAAGCGCAGGAAATTCCATTTGGTTCCTGCGGCTTCGAGCACCTCGAAGGTGTTGATGCCCACGCGATTGAAGATGATGCTCAATTCGTTCACGAGGGCGATGTTCACGTCGCGCTGCGTGTTTTCGATGATCTTCGAGGCTTCCGCGACCTTGATACTTGAGGCCCGGTAGGTGCCTGCGGTGACCACGAGTTCGTACACGCGGCCCACGGTGTCTGCGCTTTCAGGATCGCAGGCGCTCACGACCTTCACGATGGTTTCCACCGTGTTGACCTTGTCGCCGGGGTTGATGCGCTCTGGGCTGTAGCCGACTTTGAAGTCAGCCCCCATGCGGAGGCCGCTGTGGGCTTCCAAAACGGGCACGCAATCCTCTTCCGTGCACCCCGGATAAACCGTGGACTCGTAGACCACGAAGTCACCCGGCTTAAGGGCGCCAGCTACCGTTTGCGATGCGGCGAGGAGCGGCCCGAGGTCGGGTTGGTTCGACGGGTGGATGGGAGTGGGGACGGCGACGATGTGGAAGTGCGCGGCCTTCAGGTCCGCGGGATCGGCCGTGAAGGTGATGTCGCAGCCGGCAAAGGCCTCGGACGTGAGTTCACCGGAAGGGTCGATGCCGCGCCGCATTTGCTCCACGCGTTCAGCGTTGATGTCGAAACCGATGACGCGCACTTTCCGAGCGAAGGCGAGGGCGATGGGAAGTCCCACATAGCCGAGGCCCACGACGCTTAAGGTGGCGTCGCCAGACAGGAGCCGGTCGTAGAGGTTCATGCGTGTTGTTCCGATTCGCGTTCGACGGCAAGTCCTTCCGGACGGCGGTGCAGGCGGTAGCGCGAGCCGGCTTCGGGACAGTGGGCGACACCGTCGGAATCGAAGGCGAGCCGGTGTCCGAATTCACTCATCCAACCGATTTGGCGGGCGGGATTCCCGACGACCAGTGCATAGGCAGGTACGTCTTTCGTGACGACCGCCCCGGCTCCGACGAAGGCATAGGCCCCGATGTCGTGCCCGCACACAATGGTCGCATTCGCCCCGATGGATGCGCCCCGGCCCACGCGGGTGGAGGCGTACATCCCTTTGCGAATCACTGCACTGCGCGGATTCGTGATGTTCGTGAACACGCACGAGGGGCCCAGAAACACGTCGTCCTCGCAGGTGACGCCTTCGTAGATGCTGACGTTGTTTTGGACCTTGACGTTGCGGCCGAGGACGACACCAGGCGAGACGACCACATTCTGGCCCAGGTTGCAGGCCTCACCGATGACCGCACCGGACATGATGTGGCTGAAGTGCCAAATCCGCGTGCCGGCGCCGATGGTGCAACCGGCATCGATCACGGCCGATTCGTGGGCGAAGTAGTCCGGAGTCATTTGCGCGAAAATGCCTGAAAATCTTTGTGTTCCGACTTGTAGAGCTCCTCGGGCGTCAGGGTGCGGAAGTACGCATACGTGCGCTCGAGTCCCTCTGCGCGGCCGATGCGCGGCGACCAACCGAGCACCTCTTGCGCACGCCGGATGTCCGGCCGCCGCTGTTTCGGGTCGTTCTCGGGGAGCTCGCGGAACACGATTTTTTGGTCCGTTCCGGTGAGGCGAATGATCTCTCGGGCAAAGTCGAGGATGGTGATTTCGTCCGGGTTGCCGATGTTCACCGGCCGCGTTTCCGACGAAAAGTGCAGCCGGAAAATGCCCTCGACCAAATCGTCGACGTAGCAGAAGCTCCGCGTCTGCGAGCCATCGCCGAACACCGTGAGATCCTCACCGCGCAGCGCCTGTCCGATGAAGGCCGGCAACACCCGACCGTCGTTCAGCCGCATGCGCGGTCCGTAGGTGTTAAAGATGCGGACGATCCGGGTTTCGAGTCCGTGGTACCGGTGGTACGCCATGGTCATGGACTCCTGGAACCGTTTCGCCTCGTCGTACACCCCGCGGGGACCGATGGTGTTGACGTGGCCGAAGTACTCCTCGTGCTGCGGATGCACTTCGGGGTCGCCGTAGATCTCGCTCGTAGAAGCGATGGTGATGCGAGCGCGCTTGTCCTTTGCGAGTCCGAGAAGGTTGTGGACGCCGAGTGAGCCGACTTTGAGGGTTTGGATCGGAATCTTCAGGTAATCGATAGGCGACGCCGGCGAAGCAAAGTGCAGGATGTGGTGGATGGGGCCGGGCAGGTGCACGAAGTTTGTGACATCGTGGCGGTAAAAGGTGAACCGCTCGTGTCCCATCAGGTGGGCGATGTTCTTTAAGTCGCCCGTGATGAGGTTGTCCATGGCCTCGACCTGGAAGCCCTCCGCGAGGAACCTGTCGCACAGGTGCGATCCGAGGAAGCCGGCAGCGCCGGTGATCAGCACGCGCTCCTTCATGCCACGATGGGCCTGCGCCCGATGCTGATGTAGGTAAACCCGAGCTCCTGCATGCGGTCTAAGTCGTACAAATTCCGACCGTCGAACACGACGGGCTGGTTGAGTCGCCGCGTCATTTCCGTGAAGTCGGGGTTGCGGAACACCTGCCACTCCGTGCAAATAACGAGGGCATCTGCCCCGGTCAACGCATCCAGCGGCCGGTCGGTGTACGCGATGCGATCGCCGATTCAGCACCCGATTTCGAGTTCGTCACGGTCGTGCACCCGGCGGCGCCGGTGGCCGAAAGCGCAGCGGTTGGCGAGGGGGCTCTTGTCCTGGCCGGAGCGGTCGTCAACCCGGGGTGCG
>JBMTYE010000161.1:0-4408 GCA_049454255.1 Flavobacteriales bacterium | reverse complement strand
TTGAATCCAAGCAAGATCTCATCTACGAGCGATAATGCCTACTTCAATAGCAAACTACTGCCCGTCACAAACACATTTCACACCCCGCAATCAGAACGGGTAGCCGCCGGATTCGATGAGGCGGAGGGCGATGCGTTGGCGGGCTTCTTTCGTGTTGAAGTCCGCCGTTTTTGTGAAACGCTTGAGGCCCATCAGCATCATTTTCAGTTCGTCGCCGGTGGCGAAGCCGAGCAGTGCTTCCTTGCCGGCGCTGTGGATCCACTCGGCGGCTTCGTACGTGTAGACGCGGAGCATATCGATTTCGTGGGCGACCGCTTCGTGCGATCCGCGCATGCCAGCGAGCTTTTGCACCCGAAGCGCCGTCGATTCAGCCGTGTAGGTGAAGATGGCCATGTCGGCGATGCCCATGAGGACTTCCTGCTCTTTCGCGAGGTTCATCATGAGCTTTTGGGCCGCCGCTCCTGCCACCAGAAGGACTGCTTTCTTGAACCCGCGCACGTAGCCCAGGTGCTCCTCGAAGACATCGCTCGCGGCGCCCGCCAAATCCGGAATCCCCGTGATCTCCTGTGCCACCGCCATCGCCGGAGTCATCAGGTCCATCTCGCCGCGCATGGCCTTGCGCAGGATCATGTCGACCGTCAGCATCCGGTTGATCTCGTTCGTGCCCTCGAAGATGCGGTTGATGCGCGCATCCCGGAACGCCCGTTCGGCGCGGGTTTCTGCACTGTACCCCATCCCGCCGTGCACCTGGACGGATTCGTCTACCACGTAGTCGAGCACCTCGGAACCGAGCACCTTCATCATGGCGCATTCCGGCGCAAAGTCCGCGATGCCGCGCAAGGTGGCTTCGCCGTGGGCCACGCCTTCCGCCTTCAGGGCGAGGATGGCATCTTCGATGTTTTGGGTCGCCCGGTAGATTGCGGATTCACAGGTGTACAGCCGGATTGCCGCTTCGGCGAGCTTGTACCGGATGGCCCCGTACTTCGCAATCGGCCGCCCAAACTGCTCACGCGCATTCGCGTAAACCACCGTCGCCGCCAGCGCCTCCTTGCCCGCTCCGAGCACCGCGCCACCGAGTTTGATCCGCCCGATGTTCAGGATGTTGACGGCGATTTTGAAGCCCTTTTGCCGCTCGTAAAGCAGGTTTTCGACCGGGACGAGAACGTCGTTGAAGAAGATTTGGCGGGTCGAAGACCCCTTGATTCCCATCTTCTTCTCCTCCGGATTCTTCGTGATGCCCGGGCTGTGGCCGTCGACGATGAAGGCGGTCAAATTTTCGTCTGCATCGATCTTCGCGAACACGATCATGACGTCTGCAAAGCCGCCGTTCGTGATCCACATCTTTTGGCCATTCAACACATAATGCGTGCCTTCTGCGTTCAGCGTCGCGCGCGTCTTGCCGCTGTTCGCGTCCGATCCCGCCCCCGGTTCCGTCAGGCAATAGCACCCCTTGAGCGCGCCGCTGGCCAAACCCGGAATCCACTTTGCCTTCTGCGCGTCGTTCCCGTAGTAGAGGATGGGCAACGTCCCGATCCCGGTATGGGCACTGAAACTGACGCTGTACGAATGCGCGCCCCCGATGGCCTCGGTAATGAGCATCGTCGTCTTGAAGTCGAGTCCCATCCCGCCGAGCTCCTCGGGCACCGAACTCCCCAGCAGGCCTAACTCGCCCGCCTCCTCCATGAGCCGAGGCACCAGCCCTTCTTCCTGATCGTCAATCCGATCCAGCACGGGCACGACCTTTTTCTCGACAAACTCGAGGGTCATGGCCTTCATCATGAGCTGCTCTTCCGTCCACTCTTCGGGAATGAAGATGTCAGCACTCGAGACGTCGCGGATCAGGAATTCTCCGCCGGAGATGGGGTGGGGCATGGGGGTGGAGTTTTAGTTTTAGTTTAAGTTTAAGTTTTA
Organism: Flavobacteriales bacterium; assembly: GCA_049454255.1. Lineage (GTDB taxonomy): Bacteria > Bacteroidota > Bacteroidia > Flavobacteriales_D > Sanyastnellaceae > CAMCYM01. The sequence continues at coordinate 2,497 of JBMTYE010000161.1, read as the reverse complement.
GTTTGCGCCGCTGGGCGGATAGTTTTCAGTTGGGAGTTTGGGAGCGGTGTACGGAAGTTGGCGCGGCAGAGTTCGTCCTCAACCTCAACCTCGTCCTCAACCTCAACCTCATCCTCATACCAGCTCAAAGATCCCGGCTGCACCCTGGCCTGTGCCGACACACATGGTGACGGCGCCATAGCGGCCGCCGGTGCGGCGCAGTTCGTGGAGAAGTTGGACCGTGAGTTTCGTGCCGGTGCAGCCGAGGGGATGGCCGAGGGCAATCGCGCCGCCGTTCGGATTCACGCGGGCGGGATCGAGACCGAGGTGGCGCACGATGGCCACCGACTGCGAGGCAAACGCCTCGTTGAGTTCGATGGTGCTGAGGTCCGCGAGCGTGATGCCGGCGCGGCGCACCGCTTCGGGCAGGGCGTGGATGGGGCCGACCCCCATGATGCGCGGGGCGAGACCGCTGACGTGGTAGCCCGCGAACCGCGCGAGCGGGGTGGCGCCGAGTTCGGTGAGGAAGCGCTCGGAAACGACGAGGACGAAGGCGGCCCCGTCGGAGGTTTGGGAGCTGTTGCCGGCGGTGACTGAGCCGGTGGCGGCGAAGACCGGCTTGAGCCGGGCGAGGCCTTCGGCCGAGGTGTCGCGGCGGACGCCCTCGTCGGTGTCGACCGTGGTGGTGCGGACCTGGCGCGTTTCGTTCGCATCGAGGTAGACCTCCTCGACCTGGATGGGCGCGATGCCCGGGCGGAAGTGGCCGGCGTCGATGGCGGCTGCGGCGCGGCGGTGGCTCTCGAGGGCGAAGGCGTCCTGGTCTTCTCGGCTGACGTTGAACTCCTGGGCTACGGCCTCAGCCGTGAGGCCCATGCCCCAGTACCAGTCCGGATGGGACCGGGCAACCCGGGCATTCGGGGTGATGCGCCATCCGCCAAACGGGATGGGCGTCATGGTTTCGATGCCGCCTGCCAGGATGCAGTCGGCCATGCCGGCCGCGATTTTTGCCGAGGCGATGGCAATGGTCTCGAGGCCCGAGGCGCAGTAGCGGTTCACCGTCATGCCCGGCACCTTGTCCGTATCGAGGCCCATCAGGCTGACCATGCGGCCGAGGTTAAGGCCTTGTTCTGCTTCCGGCGTGGCGTTGCCGACGATGACGTCGTCGATGCGGGCGGGATCGAGGGCCGGGAAGTCCGCCAGGAGGCGACGGACGACCTGTTCGCCGAGGTCGTCCGGGCGCAGGGTGCGGAAGGCGCCCCGTCCGCTGCGGCCGACGGCACTGCGGTATCCACCGATGATGTATGCGTTCATGGGAATCAGTTGCGGAGGATTTTACCGGACTGGATGAGAGACTGCATGCGCTCGAGGGTTTTGCGCTGCATGCAGAGTTCGACGAACGCCTTGCGTTCGAGGTCGAGGAGGTACTGCTCGCTGACCGGGGTGGGGACCGAGAGGTCGCCGCCGCACAGCACGTAGCCGAGCTTCTCGCTGATCAAGCGGTCGTGCTCGCTGATGTAGCCGCCGCTCAGCATGCTGTGCGCGCCCACGAGGACCAGGCCCATGCCTTCGGCGCCCATGGCCAAGATGTCGCGGCGCTCGACCGGTCGGGTGTAGCCGGCGTCGGCGAGCTCGAGTGCGGCGCGTTTGGCGCGAGCAAGCACATCCCTGCGGTTCACGACCACCTCGTCCACCCCAGGCCGCAGGTAACCCAGCTCGAACGCCTCGTGCGCGGACGTGGCCACCTTCGCCTGACCGATCGTCAGGAAGCGCTCCCGCATGCGGTTCGTGCGGATGTCGCCTTCGCGCAGCTCGTCGCTCAGGCGCAGCGCGAATTCCTTCGTGCCGCCACCCGCCGGGATGACGCCGATGCCGAACTCCACGAGGCCCATGTACGTCTCCGCGTGGGCCACCACTTTGTCCGCGTGCAGGCAGAGTTCACAACCGCCTCCGAGCGCCAGGCCATGCGGCGCCGCGACCACCGGAATCCCGCTGTACCGCATCCGCATCATGGTCCGCTGGAAGGTCCGCACCGCGAAGTCAAGGTCTTCCCATTCCTGCTCCACGGCGAGCATGAAAATCATGCCCACGTTCGCTCCGGCGCTGAATTGGGCGCCTTCGTTCGAGACCACCACGCCTTTCCAGCGGGCGGGATCGCCTTCCGCGAGGTCGATGGCCTTGTTCAGACCTTCGATGACCTCCGCGCCGATGCTGTTCATCTTCGTGTGGAACGCGACATTGAGGATGCCATCGCCCAGATCTTGGAGGGTTGTGCCGGCATTCTGCCAAACCGTCGCCGTGGCCGGCAGCCACGCCAGCGCGATCCGCCCCTCCTGGCCGGCCACCGCGTCGGCGAGCGTGCCCGGCGACATCCGGAACGCGGGCGCCTGCGCGGCACGCCGCAGCTTGTCGAGGCCGGCAGCGACCCGCCCGCGGTCGAGGTCGAGTTGCCCCTCCCACTCGAGCGCCCAGCCGCCGTCGGGATGCTCGCGACGCGCCGTTTCGATCCGCGACTCGAGCG
>JBMTYE010000160.1:0-4446 GCA_049454255.1 Flavobacteriales bacterium | reverse complement strand
GGGCATTTAGCTCAGCTGGTTAGAGCGCTACCTTGACATGGTAGAGGTCACTGGTTCGAGTCCAGTACTGCCCACAACCCTTGGGAATCCCCCGTCGGCCGCTTGCGGAAGGCGGGGGGTTACTTTTTCTGCCAGTTCTTATGCTCGGGAGCTACATTCGCCGCATGACGCGTTTGTTTTTCAGGGGTTGGGCCGCCATGTTCGGTCTTGCTCTGGTGTCGAGTCTTTCGGCCCAAACCCAGCTCACAGGCGTCCTCACCGGCACCGTCCGCGATGCCGAATCCCACACCCCTCTTCCCGGCGCTGCAGTGCGCATCACCGAACCCGTGGCGATGGGGGTGGCTACAGATCTGGATGGAAACTTCCGATTCGCCGCGCTGCCCGTCGGCCGAGTGACGGTGGTGGTCAGCTTCGTCGGCTACGCCCCACGAACCCTCGAGGGCATCGTCATCGCATCAGGCCGTCCGGCCCACGTGGAAGTCGACCTGGTCGACCGCGGGATTGACCTCGAAGCGGCGGTGGTCGAGGCCGGACGGAGTGGAGAAGCGCTGAACGACATGGCCGTCATCAGCGCGCGCCCCTTCAGCGTGGAAGAGACCGACCGCTATGCCGGTTCACGCGGCGATCCCGCGCGTATGGCGTCCAATTTTGCCGGTGTCCAAGGGGCCGACGACAGCCGCAACGACATCGTTGTGCGCGGCAACAGCCCGAGCGGCGTGCTGTGGCGGGTCGAAGGCATCGATTTGCCGAACCCAAACCACTTTAGCGTGCCCGGCACCGGCGGCGGCCCGGTGGCCATCCTGAACAACAAGGTGCTGGGAACAAGCGACTTCTTCACCGCAGCATTTCCGGCGGAGTTCGGAAACTCGACTGCGGCCGTCTTCGACCTGCGGATGCGCAATGGGAACCAAGACCGGCCGGTGCGGAGCTTCCAGTTCGGTTTCCTCGGAACCGAGGCGATGCTCGAAGGCCCGCTGCGCCGTGGAAAGCGTGCCAGCTACCTCATCAATTACCGGTACAGCACCGCCGCCATCTTCAGTGTGCTCGGCATCGACATCGGGACCTCCGCAGTGCCGCGCTACCAAGACGGGAGCTTCCGGTTGTTTTTTCCGCAGCAGAACGGCGGGGCGGTGGCGGTTTGGGGCATCGCCGGAACGAGCGATGTCGACATCATGATCAGCGAACAAAACGTCCCAGAACGCAACATCTACGGGGACAACGACCGCGACCAGCACTTCGGCACCGGGCTGGGCATCGGCGGCGTCACGTGGACCCGGCCTCTCGGCCCGAAGGCGCACCTCAAGGCCACCCTGGCCGGCAGCCGAGACGCAGCCACAAGCGCGCACAACCGCGTGTACCGCGAGCTCACGCCCGAGGGGACCTACCGGCTGGACAGCCTGGTGGATTACATGCGCTACCGCTTTACGACCGACAGAGTCAGCGGGTATCTCGCTGTAAACACGAAGTTCAGCGCCCGCACCTCGCTCCGTTACGGGGTAAGCATCGATGGTTTGCGCGGCGACTTCCGGGACAGCATCCGCAGCGAAGACCCGAACACCGAAGTGCTCGGCGGGTGGATGCGCCGCTGGGATGCGTCGTTCACGGCCGCCACCATCCAGCCGTTTGCACAGGTGAGTTTCCGGCCATCGGAGCCGTGGACTTGGGTGCTGGGCCTCCATGCGCTCTACCACAGCGCCGCTTCGGGAGGCGTGTTGCCGGAGCCGCGGCTCGGCGTGCGATTCGAACCGGGCGGGAAGTCTGCGTTCAGTGCAGGCCTCGGCCTGCACTCCCAAACCCAGGCCCCCTACCTCTATGTCGGCTCCACCGGAAACCGACCCGACGGCTCCCTTATTCAACCAAACACCCGCATGGACCCGACGCGCAGCGCTCACGCCGTCGTCGGTTATACCCGCATCCTCGCCCCGCTGTGGACCCTCCGGCTCGAGGCCTATGCGCAGCACCTCTTCGACATCCCGGTCGAGGCCCGCTCGAGCAGCTTCTCGCTCGTCAACGCCGGTGCTGGATTCAGCCGCCTCTTCGCCGACACCCTGGTCAACACGGGCACCGCACGCAACATCGGCCTGGAAGCCACACTCGCCCGGTCGTTCCGCAACGGCTGGTTCTTCCTCTTCACCGGTTCCCTCTTCGATGCAAAATACACGGGGAGCGACGGCACCGTGCGCAACACCGATTTCAACGGCCGCTATGCCACGAACCTCCTCGCAAGCCGGGAATGGCCCTTTGCTACCGGTTGGGTGCTTGTGACAGGGATCAAATCCACCTGGGTCGGCGGCCGGTGGTATGGGCCTGTCGACCTTGAAGCCAGCTCCGCCCAACGCGAGGTGGTCTATGCGGATGCCGAACGCAATACCCTGCAATTCGATCCCTACTGGAGACTGGACCTGAAAACGAACCTCCGCTGGAACCGCCCTTCTGCCACCCACGAGCTCGGCATCGATTTCGTCAACCTGACCGACCGCAAAAACGTGCTCAAGCTCACCTTCGCTCCCGACGAAACAGGCGACCCTGCGCAGGCCGTCCGCGAGGAGTACCAGCTCGGCTTCTTGCCCATCTTCTTCTACCGACTCGACTTCTGACCCCGGACCACGCCTACCTTCGTGCCATGCCGCTGCGCCGCCTATCCGACCTCGCTCCGCTCGACCGGGGCATCCTCGAGCGCGTCGACGTCGCGGACGCCGTCCTGCCCCTCATCGAGATGGGGGTGTGTCCTGGCGAACCCATCGTCGTCGCCCACGTCGCCCCGGGCCGCGGCCCCCTTGCCATTCATGCTGCCGGACGCACCATCGCCCTGCGCCGGGAGGCTGCGGAGTGTGTTTGGGTTGAAGTTTGAGTTTTCGCGGCTGCGCCGCATGGCGGCTTTGCCGCTAGTTTGCAGTTTCCGCGGCTAGCGGCGCTAGTTTGAGTTTGAGTTGGGAGTTCGTTCCTGACCTCATCCTCAACCTCGTTCTGCAGCGCGCAGCGCCGCTCACCCTCAACCTACCACGCTGATTGTCAGCACATACACCGCCCAGGCTGCGAAGTAGGCGAACGTGGTGAAGGCGACCCATTGCGCTGCTGCCCACGTCCAACTGCCGAGTTCGCGCTGCACGATGGCCACCGTGCTCATGCATTGCAGGGCGAAGATGTAGAAGACGAGCAGAGAGGCGGCGGAAGCTGCGTTCAGGACGGGACGCTGGGTGACGGGGCTGATTTCGCCGGAGAGGCGAGTCGTGAGCGCACGGATGGAGCCGTCTTCACCCGAGGGATACAGAGCGGCCAGCGTGCCGACGAAGACCTCGCGGGCGGCGAAGGACGTGAGGATGGCGACGCCCATTTTACCGTCGAAGCCGAGCGGCGCGAAGACGGGCTCGATGGTGCGGGCGACGGCGCCGAGGTAGGAGGCTTCGAGGAGGGCAGCGTCGCGGTCGGGACCGGCGGGGACGGTGGCGTTGATTTGGGCCCGGGGGGTGGGCGGGCCAAACGAGGACAGGCCCCAAATCACCAGCGACGCCACGACGATAACGGTCCCTGCGCCGGTCACGAAGGCTCCACCCCGGGCGAACGCCTCACGCACTACATCCAGCGGACGGGGCCACCGGTACGCCGGCCACTCCAGCGTGAACCCGCCCTCATTTCGGCGCGGAAGCCCCCGGTGCAGCAGCCACGCGACCAACAGCGCGGCGCACGTTCCGACCGCATACAGCCCGAAGAGGAAGAGGCCGCGCAGGTTCAGCAGTCCGCCGAGCAGGCCCACGTCGGGGACCAGCACAGCGATTAGAAACGCATACACCGGCAGGCGCGCGCTGCACGTCATGAGCGGCGTGACGAGGATGGTCAGCAACCGCTCGCGTTTGCCGGGGATGCTCCGCGCGGCCATGACGGCCGGCACGGCACAGGCCATCCCGCCCACAAGCGGCACGATGGACCGCCCGTTCAGGCCCACGCCTTCAAGAAACCGGTCCCCCAGGTAGCCCACACGCGCCAAATACCCGGATTGTTCAAGGACCGCAATCAGACCGAAAAGGATCATTATTTGGGGGACGAACACCACCACCCCGCCGATTCCGGCCAGCACCCCGTCGAGCACCAAACTCCGCCACCACGTATCCGGCCACGCATCGCTCAGCGCCTCACGCAAGGCCGCAAATCCCTGATCCACCGCATCCATCGGCCAGGCCGACCACGCAAACACGGCCTGGAACACCACAAAGAAGATGGCCCCCAGCACCGCGTGACCCCACACCGGATGCGTCAACACACGGTCCGCCCGGGTCGTTCGGCGGCTGCGGCGCGCCAGGTCGTCGGCGCCCTCCGACGTCGCAGCCGGCAGCACGGCATCCCCCAGCGCCCGCACGGCATGCCACCGCTGAGACGCCTCCTCCAGCTGCAAGGCCGCCGGCGACCTCCCGCCGGCATGGGCCTGCATCGCCACGCGATCCTCACCAC
>JBMTYE010000159.1:0-4448 GCA_049454255.1 Flavobacteriales bacterium | reverse complement strand
AAGCGTACCTTGCGGGCATGAAGTTGTTGATTTTTTTGGCCTGCGGCGTAGCCCGGCAGGCAGCAGGGCTTGCCCAAACAGGCGCCCTCGACCCCACGTTTGGCAACGCGGGCATCGTTTTGCTCGCGCCCGGAACCCTGCACGACGTGGTATACGGTATGGACCTGCAAGATGATGGCAAGGTGATTTTCACGGGAGTAGCCCGGATCACCAGCCCGTCAGGGTTCACCAGTGACCTCGTCATCGGACGCCTGAACACCGACGGAACCCTCGATGCCACCTTCGGCACGGCGGGACTCTTCACCTATGCTTCTGCCGGAGGGTCGGTTTTCGGCTACGACGTCGAAGTTCTCCCCGACGGCAGCATCCTCGCATGTGGCGGCTACTCGGTTACCCCCAGCAATACGGAATTCCTCCTCGTGCGTTTGACTGCGGACGGCGTTCTTGATCCCGGCTTCGGAGGTGGGGACGGCATCGCGACGTATTCATTCGGCGAGGGAGAAGATTATGCTCTGGAGTTTGCGGTGAATGCAGACGGAACCGTCGTCGTAGTGGGCTCGTCTGCGCTGCCGACCTCCGCTTACGACCGGGCCATCGCCCTCCGCGTGCTGCCCGACGGCACCGTCGATACGAGCTTCGGCACCGAAGGATCCGTGGTATTCTCCCTGAACGCCACGTCTTCTGACACCTTCCGGAGTCTCGCTGTCCTTCCCGACGGACGCATCGTGTGCGCGGGCTATTCCTACATGGACTTCACGGAACACCTCCTGCTCGTGGGCCTTACCCCGGAGGGTGCGCTCGATGCGTCCTTCGCAAACGGCGGGGTGCTGTCCGGGTCAACCCTTTCCGAGGCGTTTGCCGTCGTCGCGAGCGAGGACGTGCTGTATGTGGGGGGGCGCATCAGCACCGATGGGTACGATGCCGCCATTTCTGCCTTCAACTTCTCGGGCGAACTCCTTCCCGACTTCGGCGTCGGAGGCTCGGTCAGTGTGAATTTCAATCCCATCGATTTCTTCCTCGGCATGACACTGCAGCCCGACGGCAAGTTGCTCGCCGTGGGAGCCACGGGGCTGGGCACCTTCAACAACCGCGACGTGCTCGTTTGCCGCTACTTGCCCACCGGTGAGCTCGATGCCGACTTCGCGGATGCAGGCTCCACCATCATCGCCGTCAGCACCAGTTTCGAGGACGGAAATACCGTACTCCTGCAGGAAGATGGCCGCATCCTGATCTCCGGATTTGCGGCGTTCACCACGAACGAAATGGTGTTCCTGCGCCTGTTGAATGAGCCGATTTCGGGCATAGCCCAAACAGAAACCGCGCCCTCCCTGCATCTCTTCCCCGTTCCCCTGACCGGCTCCACCCTCTCCATCACCTTGCCCGATGGCGCCCAGGGCACGACGGAATGCACCCTCACCGACGCAGCCGGCCGCACCGTCGCACGCACCACCCAGCAGGTCCCCTCGATATCCGGCACCATCGCGCTCCCGCTCCCGGCTTCATTGCCCTCCGGCACCTACATCCTACAGGTACTTACCCCGGAGCAGCGGTTCAGCCGGGCGGTGGTGAAGTGAGGATGGGCGGCGCTGCGCGCCGCAGAACGAGGTTGAGGTCAGAAGGGAGGTCCCTCCTGAAAACTCGAACTCCAACTAAAACTCAAACTGTAAACTGCAAACTCGCCGCACAGCGACGAAAAACTCAAACTTTCTCCGCGAGGTAGCGCTCCGCATCCAGGGCCGCCATGCAGCCGGTGCCGGCAGCGGTGATGGCTTGGCGGTAGGTTTTGTCGGCGGCGTCACCGGCCACGAAGATGCCGGGGCGGTTTGTGCGGGTCGTGCCGGGGACGGCGTAGCGGATATAGCCGGTTTCGTCGAGGTCGATGTAGTCCTTGAAGACGGCCGTGTTCGGGGTGTGGCCGATGGCGACGAAAAAGCCCGTGCAGGGGATGTCGTGTTCGGCGCCGGTGGCGATGTTGCGGACGCGGACGGCTTCGACGCCCTGGTCGCCGAGGATGTCGGCGGTTTCCGTTTCGAAGAGGACCTCGATGTTCGGGGTGTTGAGGACCCGGTGTTGCATTGCTTTCGAGGCGCGCATGGAGGTGCCGCGGACGAGTTGGGTCACCTTCGTGCAGAGCTTTGCGAGGTAGGAGGCCTCCTCGCAGGCCGTGTCGCCGCCGCCTACGATGACGACGTCCTGCCCGCGGTAGAAGAAGCCGTCGCAGACTGCGCAGGCGCTGACCCCGCCGCCGATGTCGCGGAGGCGCAGCTCGTTCGGCAGGCCGAGCCATTTGGCCGAGGCGCCGGTTGCCAAGACTACGGCGTCAGCGTGAATTTCCTTCCGTGAGGCGCCTTCGCCCACCCACACCTTGTGCACCGGACCGCTGAAATCGACCTCGGTCACCCAACCGTAGCGGATGTCCGTGCCGAAACGCCGCGCCTGGGCTTCCAGATCGCCCATCATCTCCGGCCCCTTCACCCCCTCGGGATAGCCGGGGAAGTTGTCCACTTCCGTCGTGTCCATCAGCTGACCGCCGGGCTGGCTTCCCTGGTACATTACCGGGCGCAGGTCCGCACGGGCGGCATAAATGGCAGCGGTATATCCGGCAGGGCCCGATCCGATGATCAGGAGGTGGACGTGTTCAGGGGCAGTTTCCATGGCCGCAAAGATACGTCGCGGCGCGGGGTGGAACGTGTGCGTTAGGTCACGCGAACGCCTGGTTCACCGGTCCGAGAGACCCATGTCGAGCCGCAGCCAGGCGTTCCAAATGGGATCATCCGGCGGCGGCGCGATGACCGTGACCGGTTCCCGGCGGACCGGATGCATGAAGTCGATGCGGCGGGCGTGCAGGTGGATGGAGGCGTTGTCGTTCGTGCGCCGCGCGCCGTACTTCACATCGCCTTTGATGGGGGCGCCGAGCGAGGCGAGGGTGACGCGGATTTGGTGGTGCCGGCCTGTTTTAGGCCAAACTTCGACGAAGGTGTAGTTGTCACTTCCGCCCACCACCTTGTAAATCAGTTCCGCTTCCCGCAGACCGGGACCCGGCCGATCGGAGGCGTGGCTTTTGTTCGTCTTTTCGTTCTTTCCCAAATAGTTGACAACATGGCCCTCCTCCGCTGGCGGACCGGGCCGGACGACGGCCCAGTAGGTTTTTTGGACTTCGCGCTCGCGGAACATGGTCGTCAACCGCGACAGGGCCTTCGAGGTTTTCGCGTACAAAATGACCCCGCTGACTGGGCGGTCGAGGCGGTGCACGGTGCCGAGAAAGGCCGCACCGGGCTTGCCGTACTTCTGCTTCACGTACTCTGCGACGACGGCGCACAGCGTGGTGTCGCCGGACCGGTCGTCCTGGACGATGTCTGAGGGGCGCTTGTTGATGGCGAGCAGGTGGTTGTCCTCGTACAGCACCCGCAGATTTTCAGGGGTACTCCGGACCACCGGGACCTTCGGCGTCCGCGTCCAGACCTTCGATTCGCCTGCACCTTCTGGGCGCTCGTCCTGGTCTGCCACGCGTCAGTACTGTTCGTGGGGTCCAGGAAAATCGCCCGACCGCACGTCGCCCACGTAGCGGTTGACGGCGTCCTCCATTTGGTCCGCAAGGTTCAAATACCTCCGCAAAAAACGGGGCGAAAACTCGCGCGTCAGGCCCAGCATGTCGTGCAGGACGAGCACCTGGCCGTCGCATCCCGACCCGGCGCCGATGCCGATCGTCGGACAGTCGAGCGACGCACTCACTTCGCCGGCAAGCGCCGCAGGAATTTTCTCGAAGACGATGGCGAAGCACCCGATGCGGTCGAGCAACGCGGCATCTTCCCGCAGCCGCAGCGCCTCTTCCTCTTCCTTTGCCCGCACGGTGTAGGTGCCAAACTTGTAAATCGACTGCGGAGTTAATCCCAAATGCCCCATGACCGGAATGCCCGCAGACAGGATGCGTTCGATGCTTTCGCGCACCTCGCGGCCACCTTCCAACTTCACGGCGTGGGCGCCGCTCTCCTTCATGATGCGAATGGCCGACTGGAGCGCTTCCTTCGAATTGCCTTGGTAGGTGCCGAAGGGCAAATCCACGACGACCAGTGCACGTTTCGCCGCACGCACCACGGCGGAAGCGTGGTAGATCATTTGGTCGAGGGTGATGGGCAGGGTCGTTTCGTGGCCAGCCATCACATTCGAGGCGCTGTCGCCCACTAAAATCACATCGACCCCAGCGGCATCCACGATGCCTGCCATGGAAAAGTCGTAGGCCGTCAGCATGGCGATTTTCTCGCCATTCTGCTTCATCGACTGCAGCACCTGGGTGGTGATGCGCCGGGCTTCACGGTGGACAGACATGGGGTTTGGGTTGGGTTTTTGCGGCTTCGCCGCTTGTTTCAGTTTGAGTTTCCGCAGCTGCGCTGGTGGTTTTAGTTTGAGTTTGAGTTTGAGTTTGAGGTGGCGGTGTTGATAAGTTGAGG
>JBMTYE010000158.1:0-4534 GCA_049454255.1 Flavobacteriales bacterium | reverse complement strand
GTTGAGGTTGAGGGGTGCGGGAGGTGGGAGAGGGGGCCGATGAAGATTGAGGTTGAGGTTGAGGTTGAGGGGGGGGCGGCGAGAGAGCCGGAGAGAAGGCCGCCGTGGGGACCGGGCAGGTCGGGGATCCACACTTCGTCGAAGCGGCGGGCGTGGCGTTGTACGAAGGCGCGAGCTGCGGGTTTGAGGGGGCTGGGTACGGGGAGGTGGAGTTGGTGGGTGATGAGGACCGAGGGGATGCCGGGGACGCGCACGCCGTAGCAGTTGTCGGAGACGATGTGGGTGATGCCGAGTGAGCGGGAGGTGGAGGCGGCCCAGGCGGCCTCCTCCGAGATGGAGGTGAGGAACCGGGGCATTTGGGTGGCGATGCGGAGGAGGGTGCCGCGGCGGGCGTAGGTGATGGGGGTGCCGGGTTTTTCGAGGAAGGTGATGGAGGGACGCCCGCCGAGGGCGGAGCGGAGCCAGGCGGCGGCCGTGCCGCGGCTTGCGACGAAGACCTCCGCCCCGGACGCCGCAGCGGCCTCGATAAGGGGGGTGGTGCGCGTGGCGTGGCCGATGCCCCAATCGAGGATGGCGAAGAGGATGCGGGGCCGGTTCATGGGGTTGAAGTTCTGTAAATTTGGGCGGCGATGAGCAAAGGAAAACGCGAGAAATGGGAGGAACTGCTCGGATTTGAGCGGATTTTTCAGCCGCCCCTGCAGGAGGCGATCGATGGCAAGGACTTCGGGATGCGGGGAAGGTGGGCGGAGGAGGTCTTCGGGAATGGAAATCCGGTGGTCCTTGAGCTCGGGTGCGGGAAGGGCGAGTATACCGTGGCGCAGGCGCGGAAGAATCCGGGGGTGAATTTTGTGGGGGTGGACATCAAGGGCCACCGGTTTTGGCGCGGGGCGCGCACCGCGCATGACGAACACCTGCCGAATGTGGGATTTCTGAGGACGCGGATTGAGTTTTTGCCGCGGTTCTTCGGGCCGGGAGAGGTTAGTGGTATTTGGTTGACATTCAGTGATCCACAGCCGAAGGACGAGAAGGGGACGCGGCGGATTACGAGCGCGTATTTCGTGGAGCGGTACCGGCAGTTTCTGCAGCCGGGGAGCCCCGTGCATGTGAAGAGCGACAGTCCGTTGCTGTACGAGCGGACGCTTGAGAGTTGGCAGGAGGCGGGGTTGCCGGTGCATGAACACAGCGCGGACGTGTACGGCGAGCTGGTGCACCGGGTGGAGCCGGAGTTGCGCGAACTGCTTGAGGTCAGGACGTACTACGAGCAGATGTGGCTGGCCGAGGGCCGCAAAATCCACTACCTCCGGACGTCGGTATGCTGGCGCGGTTCGAGGAAGAGGTGTGGGCGGTGGTACGGGCGGTGCCCGTGGGCCGGGTCACGACCTACGGGGCGGTGGCGGAAGCGCTGGGTGTCCGCGGAGCGGCGCGTCGGGTGGGGTGGGCCTTGAATGCCTGCGATCGGGCCGCGGAGCCTGTGCCTGCCCATCGGGTGGTGAACCGCCTCGGCATGCTGACCGGACAGGCCCACTTCGGGACGGGGTGGAGCATGGAAGACCGGTTAGGGCAGGAGGGGATTCGGGTGGAGGCGGGACGCGTGGTGGAGTTTGAGGAACTTTTTTGGGACGCAGCAGTTGAACTAGCACACGAGGCAGAAGGCACATGAATCTCCCCCTGAACCGCGAGACCGCACTGACAGCGCTGCAAGGCGTCAAGGATCCGACCACCGGTCGCGACATCGTCTCGCTGAATTTCGTCGAAGAACTGCACGTGGGGCCGGAGGGCATCCGGGCGGTGGTGCGGACGACCCAAGCGGCGATGCACGCCCGCTCCCGGATGGAGGAAGCCATCCGCTTCGCCTTCGAGCGGGCGTTCGGTCCGGAGGTGGCGGTCGAGCTTGAGGTGCGCGCGTTGAAGCAGGAGGAGCGGACCGCGGACACGCGGCGCGTGCTCCCGGGGGTGCGTCACGTGATTGCCGTCGCATCGGGAAAGGGGGGAGTGGGCAAGAGCACCGTGGCCGTGAACTTGGCCGTCGGACTGGCGCAGCTGGGCTACAGCGTCGGTTTGTGCGATGCCGACATCTATGGACCGAGCGTGCCGACTATGTTCGATCTCGTGGGGGCAGCGCCGCGCCCGGTGCAGGTCGGCGAGCGGACCCTCATGGAGCCACTGGAGCAGTACGGGGTGAAAGTGCTGAGCATCGGCTTCTTCGCGGATCCAGACCAAGCCATCGTTTGGCGCGGTCCCATGGCCAGCAAAGCGCTGATGCAGCTCTTCACGGATGCCCACTGGGGCGAGCTCGACTTCATGGTGATCGACCTTCCGCCGGGCACGGGCGACATCCACTTGTCCCTTGTTCAGCAAGTTCCGCTGACAGGGGCCGTAGTCGTGAGCACGCCGCAGGAGGTGGCGCTGGCGGATGCGCGCAAGGGCGTGGGCCTCTTCCGGCTCGACGGGGTGCAGGTGCCGGTGCTGGGCCTGGTGGAGAACATGGCGTACTTCGTCCCGCCGGACATGCCGGATCGGAAGTACCACATTTTCGGGCAGGATGGTGCGCGCCGCCTGGCGGCTGACCTCGATGTGCCCTTCTTAGGCGAGTTGCCGCTTATCGGGTCGATTCGGGAGGCGGGCTATGCGGGCCGGCCGGCGGCGCGCCAAACCGCGACTCCCGCCGCCGCCGCATTTCGGGAGGTTTTGGCTAACTTGCTGGGGCGATTAGGCCTCGGACAGGCCTGATTCCCCTGACACGTTTGATATGCCTCATTTTCATCCCGCAACTGCTGAATCGCTCGGTGCCACGGACAACGGCATCGAGGCGCGCATCGAGCGGGCGCTGGCTGGACTGCGGCCGTACATGGCCGCCGACGGCGGTGACATCCGACTGGTCGAAGTCACAGAGGATCTGCGGGTTCGTCTCGAGTTGCACGGCGCCTGCGCCGACTGCTCGATGATCCACATGACGATGCGGGGAGGGGTGGAACAGGCCGTGCGCGCCGCCGCGCCGGAGGTTCGGGCCATCGAGGCGGTGAATTGGGACGGCTGAGCACGGGGGATTCGTGCGAACAAACCGGGTGGCTGGGGGGTTGGGGTGTAAATTTGGCGCGCGCAGCGCGAACCCTTAGGCATGATTTCAACGGATATCCTCATCATCGGCGCCGGTCCTTGCGGCCTGTTTACGGTTTTCGAAGCGGGCTTGCTCAAGCTCCGCTGCCACCTCATCGATGCGCTGCCGCAGCCTGGCGGTCAGTGTTCTGAGATCTATCCGAAGAAGCCGATTTACGACATTCCGGCGTATCCCAGCATCCTTGCGGGCGAGCTGGTCGACCGGTTGATGGAGCAGGCTGCGCCGTTCAAGCCGGGCTTCACGTTGGGCGAACGGGCGGAGACCATCGTCCAAGACGACGAGGGCTTTTTCATCGTGACCACCCACCGCGGCACCGTGCACCGCGCGCCCATTATCGCCATCGCAGGTGGACTCGGGTGCTTCGAGCCGCGCAAGCCCCCGGTGCCGGGACTTGAGCAGTTCGAGGACCGCGGGGTGGAGTACATCATCCGCGATCCAGAATTTTACCGCGACCGCCGGGTGGTGGTCAGCGGCGGCGGCGATTCGGCGCTCGACTGGTCCATCTTCCTCGCTGAGGGGGTGGCCTCGGAGGTGACGCTTGTGCACCGGCGGGACGAGTTCCGCGGTCACCTCGACAGCGTCCAAAAAGTGCTCGACCTCGCCGCAGCCGGGAAAATCCGGCTGGTGACGAATGCAGAAATCACGGAGGTCTACGGCGATGGACGTTTGGAGGCGGTCGGGTGTGAGGTGGCCGGCGAAGGCCTGAGCGTTCTCCCGTGCGACCACTGGGTGCCGCTGTTCGGCCTGAGCCCGAAGCTGGGCCCGATTGCCGACTGGAACCTGAACATCTCGAAAAACTCCATCGAGGTCGACACGTTCGATTACAGCACGAACGTTCCGGGTATTTACGCCATCGGCGATATCAACACGTATCCGGGCAAGTTGAAGCTGATTTTGTGCGGTTTCCATGAGGCTACGCTCATGGTCCAAAGCGCCTTCAAGCGCATCTACCCAGAAAAAAATCTCGTCCTCAAGTACACCACGGTGAACGGGGTCACCGGATTCTGACGGCTTCCGCGGTTACTTTGCAACATGGAGCCGATCGTTCGCATTACGGTCATCGACCGGGAGGGTGTTGCCCATGAATTAGAAGGGCCGACGGATATGGGGTTGAATCTGATGGAGTTGTGCAAGAGCTACGAGCTCCCGGTCGAAGGCACCTGCGGGGGCATGGCGATGTGCGCAAGTTGCCAAGTCTACGTCGAGTCGGATACTCCACTTCCCGAGCAGGGCTCCGCCGAGGAAGAGATGCTCGACCAAGCTTTCCACGTCCGGCCGAACAGCCGGCTCGGCTGCCAGCTCCACCTCACCCCCGAACTCGACGGCCTCGTGGCGCGGCTCGCGCCGGAAGCGTAATTACACCTCAAACCGGACCGGGGCATCCCACTCGCCGTGCAGGAAGCGAGCGAGGAGGTC
>JBMTYE010000157.1:0-4551 GCA_049454255.1 Flavobacteriales bacterium | reverse complement strand
CAACCCAGGAGGACCAAACGCGACCCGGAGCCGCCACGCCGAGCGCACCGGCCGTGCCGAATACAATGTACAGGTCCTGCCCGAGGTCGAAGGCGCCCACGGGATGGACGTAGAGGTGGGCGGACCCGGACCCTTCGGTACCGGGCGAGGTGAGAATGAGCTTGAGAAATCCCGTCTCGCCCGGAGGAATGGCCGGGAAATCCGCGCCGATGGGCACCCCGCCGTAGCACTCGCCCGTGTCGCAGGCGTCGCAGGTCCAACCGGCGGGCACGTCGAGGGCGATGCGCCGCCACACCAGAAAGGCCGTATCCTCGAACGCGGTGAAGGTGAATGTGGGTTCGGCGACCGTGCCGTCGAGCGGAACCACGGCCGTAAGGAGGGTGTCCGGGGCGATGGTCCACGGGGTTTGGGCCGCGCTTGGCGCGGCGACCGCAGCCCCGAAAAGCCACATGCCCATTCCTGCAGGCCGGAACATGCGGGGAATGTACATAATTTGGCCGCCTCATTGCTCTCCATGCGCATCTCTGCCCTCCTCCTGTGCGGCTTTTTAGCTGCCTGTGCTTCGCCAGCCCTTGCCCAGCGCGGGCGGTCCAAAAAAACCGACACTCCCGCCCCGGAAAAGAAGAAAACGGAGCTGAAAACCGTCGCTGAAGTGACGAAAAGCTGCATCGCCTTTCCCGGTCTGTTCACCCTCTACCAGGACACCGCAAAGGGCACGGTCTACCTCGCCTTGCCGGACAGCATGCTGGGCCGCGAGTTCATCTACTTCTCGCACATCGCGGACGGCGTGGCGTCGGCCGGGCTCGTGCGCGGCAACTACCAGGGCTCGAAGGTCATCACCTTCCACCGCCACTTCGAGCGGGTCGAGGTCCGCGGCGAAAACACGAACTACCACTTCGACCCAGCGAATCCCATCAGCCGCGCGTCGGAGGCGAACATCAACACGCCGATTCTCGCGAGCCTCAAGCTGGAGGCGGCAGAGCCGGGCCTCGTGCTGGTGTCTGGGGATGCTCTCTTCCTGACAGAAGAGTTCCAAATGGTGAAGCCCCCCTCTCGCCGGCCCGAAGACGGCGTCCTCGGCAAGCTGTCCACGGAGCGCACCCGGCTAACCGGCATCAACAACTACCCGGCAAACACCGAAGTCGCCGTGCGCTACGTCTACGAAAACCGCAATCCCACGCGGGCCGGCGCGGACATCGAGGACGCCCGGTTCATTTCCATCGGCTACCAGCACGCCCTGCTCGCGATGCCCGACTCCGGCTTCACCCCGCGACGCGACGACCACCGCATCGGGTACTTCAGCACCCAAATCGAGGACATGACCTCCACCGAATCCGCCCCGTGGCGCGACATGATCCACCGCTGGCGCCTGGAGAAGGCAGACCCCACAGCGGCCATCTCGGAACCGGTCACGCCCATCACGTGGTGGATCGAAAACACGACGCCCCACGAATTCCGCGACTACATCCGCGAAGGGGTGGAACGCTGGAACCTTGCCTTCGAGCCCCTCGGATTCCGCAACGCCGTCGTGGTCAAAGAGCAACCGGACACGGCCACGTGGGATGCGGGCGACATCCGCTACAACGTGCTCCGCTGGACCTCGTCCCCGAACCCGGCCTTCAGTGGCTACGGGCCCAGCTTCGTCAACCCCCGCACGGGCGAAATCCTCGGTGCAGACATCATGCTCGAGTGGTCCGGGATGACGGGTCGGCTTTGGCGCGAAGAGGTCTTCCGGCTCGCCGGACTCGACGCCGCAGCTCCCTGGGAGGAAGAGCGCGACAGCCGCGCGGCCTTCGCAGAGGCCCTCCACCGCTGCGACGCTGGCAGTGTGCAAGCCCGGTCGACCTTGTTCGCCGCCGCGGCCATGCAGGCTCGGAGCTTTACCGACGAGGAGCGCCAGCAGTTCATCCGCGAAACGCTTCAGCGGCTCGTCCTGCACGAAGTGGGTCACACGCTCGGGCTGACGCACAACATGGCGGCGTCGACCTTGCATGCCCCCGAGGTGCTGCACGATCCGGCCCGCGTGCGGGCCGAGGGTTTGGCGGCCAGTGTCATGGACTACCCGGCCATCCACTTCCCGCTCAACCCGGCCCACCGCGGGTCGAAGTTCTTCGACGACACCCCCGGGCCGTACGACCTGTGGGCCATCGCCTACGGCTATTCCGTGGCAGAACCCGATGCAAATCAGGAAGATGCACGGCTCGAAAAGCTGCTTTCCCGGTCGCTCGAACCGGCCCTGCGCTTCGGAAACGACGCCGACGACATGCGCAGCCCGGGCGGCGGCATGAACCCGGACGTGAACATCTACGACCTGTCGTCCGATCCGGTCGCCTACGCCGCGGAACGGTGTGAACTCGTGCGCGAACTCTACCCCGAGGTGCTCAAGGAATACCGGGGGGAGGACCAAACCAGCTACCACGAAGTACGCCGGGCCTTCCTGACCCTCTCCTCCGAGTACGCCACCCAGCTCGCCATCATGGCCCGCCCCATCGGCGGTGTGCGTTACCTCCGCGGAACCCCGGAACAGCTGGGCACCACCGCCCCCCTCCTGCCCGTGCCCGCCGCCGAGCAGCAAGCCGCCATGCGCGCCCTCGTTCGGTACGCCTTCGCACCGGACGCCTTCGATGCCGAACTTTCGTCGTATGCGTACCTCCAGAGCCAGCGCCGTGGGTTCGGATTTTTCGGCGAACCCGGGGGTCCGAAAATCCACGCCCGCCTCCTCGCTGCCCAAACCGCGGCCTTCAACCACCTGATGCATCCCCGCGTGTTGCAGCGCATCACCGACTCGGGCCGGTACGGCAACACCTACTCCATCGACGCGTTGTTCACGGAACTCACGTCTGGGGTATTCGCAGCGGACCTGAAGACCTCGGTTTCGACGGTGCGCCAACAGCTCCAGCTCGCCTACACCGACCGCCTCATCGAAGGCATCGGAGCCGAAAGCCGCTGGGACCCCATCGCTCGGTCGATGGCGTTGTCCACGCTGCGCCGCATCGAACGGGAGCAGAAGGCCGCCACTTCACCGGATGCGTTGACGCGGGCCCACCGGGAACACCTCCTGCTGAAGATCGACAAGGCCCTAAACCGCTGACCCCCGGTCAGAGCGGCCGAGTGCCCGGAAAGAGGGCCTGTAGCGCCTCGGTCCGGTAGGCGAAGATGGAGCGCACCTTGTTGTGCACGAAGAGCGAACCTGCAAGCGCGCCCAGCGGTCCGAGCGGCAGGCGGTAGTGCAGCACATCGTCCATGCGCACGCCACCGTCCTCCGGAGTAAACCGGTGGAGGTGGTGCCAAAACGCGTACGGCCCGAACCGCTGCTCGTCTACGAAGTACTCGCCCTCAACCACATGGGAGATCTCTGTGACCCATTCCGTGGGAATTCCGGCGACGGGGGAGACGCGGTAGACGATGATTTGGCCCGCATGCGTGCGCATACCGCCGCCCGAGCGGATGCGGAAGTCCATTTCCGGGGGCGTAATCCGGCCTAGGTTTTCCGGGACACTGAAAAATTCCCAGGCCGCTTCGCGCGTCAAGGGCAACCACAGGGAAGTTGTCAAGCGGTGCATGCGGGAATAACCCCTCCTCACTCCGGAAGTTCGCCGCCCGCCCGCAATGAAAATGGGACACCCGCCGTTGCAGATGTCCCATTGCGATTCACAACTGGGTCCTCCATGCGGGCTTTTCGCCCTGACCCACTGGAAATATACAAAATTTATACTAATTCATGTGTGTTTATATAGGTTTAATCTGGCATTTAAGCGCGCGAGGAGGATGCCATTCGCGTAGTACTTTCGCCGCGTGACGCGATTCGTGTTGTGGGCGGTGTGCAGCGTGCTGGCCGGGGCAGCGTGGTCCCAGCCGGATGTGGACCAGTGGAAGGTCCTCGTGGACGACCGTTGTGCGTTCCCGGACTTTCGGCTTTTCCGCATCGCGTATCCCCAGTTGCTGCGGCCACTCGCCGAGCCGGAAATCGCAGACCGCATGCCGGCGCCGGATGCACTCGAACAGGCCTTCGCACCCTGGGAGTCGTTGCGGGCCCTCGAACAAGCTGCTATGGAGGCCCACCGCGAGCGGGGGATGCAGCGGTGGCAGTGGATCACCGCGTTAGACGACCTGTACGGACCGGACATCCGAGCGCTCTTGCGCAAAGAGGGCCTTCCGGAGTCCTTCGGGTTTCTGCCCCTGCTCCTCACCGGATATGATCCTTCTTTTGTAGGCCAAGGGGAGCGCGCCGGCTTGTGGGCCCAGTCCTACATCGACGCCCGCGCCGCCGGGTTGCGTGTGGACAGCGATGTCGACGAGCGCATGGTGCACGAACGTGCCACCCGCGCCGCTATCTCCCAACTCAAGAACCTGCGTGCCCTGTTCCCGGGCGAAGACCACCGGGTGGCCGTGGCGTTTGTCAAAGGAATGCCTTACGCCCGGTCCTGGCCGGGAACTCCCGGTGCCGACCCGGCGCTCGATGCGTGGATTGCACTCTACCGTGTGGCCGTGCGGATGCAGTACAATTTAGCCCATCCCCCGGTCCGGTTCGAGTGGATGGAATTTCTTGCG
>JBMTYE010000156.1:0-4590 GCA_049454255.1 Flavobacteriales bacterium | reverse complement strand
CTTCTCGGTCCGCTGTGTGGCAGACCGCTAAGTGTGTAAAAATCGCCGCCCCGGGGGGGTGGTGAGCGTCCGGGGCAGCGGTAACTTTCGCTGCCATGGCCGAACAGACTGCATATACGGAGGACAACATCCGGTCGCTCGATTGGAAGGAGCACATCCGGATGCGCCCAGGGATGTACATCGGCAAGCTCGGCGATGGCCAAGCGGCGGATGACGGCATCTACGTGTTGCTGAAGGAAGTCATCGACAACAGCATCGACGAACACGCCATGGGCCATGGCAAGTCGGTGCGGGTGACCATACGGGAAGGGGAGGTGCGCATCCGCGACTACGGCCGGGGAATTCCGCTGGGCAAGGTGATCGACTGCGTGTCGAAAATCAACACCGGGGGCAAGTACGACAGCCGGGCCTTCCAGAAATCCGTCGGATTGAACGGGGTAGGAACGAAGGCCGTGAACGCTCTGTCGAGTTGGTTTGCGGTGGAAAGTTATCGGGCGGGCTCGATGAAGCGGGCCGAATTCTCCGAGGGCAACCTCGTCGAGGATGCTGCGCTGGCCGCCACGGAAGAGCGCGACGGGACGCAAATCGCCTTCCGGCCGGACCCCACCGTGTTCAAGGGCTTCCGCTTCCGCATGGAGCACGTGGAGCGCCTGCTGTGGAACTACGCCTACCTGAACACCGGCCTGACGCTCTACCTGAACGGCGAGAAGTTCAAGAGCGAACACGGCCTGAAGGACCTGCTCGAGGCAGGCATGGACGGAGAGCCGCGCTACCCCATCGTCCACCTGAAGGGCGAGGACATCGAGGTGGCCATCACCCACACGGATGCCTACGGGGAGGACTACCAGAGCTTCGTGAACGGACAGTTTACGCCCCAGGGTGGAACCCACCAGGCGGCGTTCCGGGAAGCGTACGTGAAGGTCGTCCGCGACTTCTTCGGCAAGGAGTTCGACGCCTCGGACGTGCGGGGAGGTATCGTTGCGGCGGTGGCCGTGCGCGTGGAAGAACCGGTGTTCGAATCCCAAACGAAGACGAAGCTGGGCTCCATGGAAGTGGGTCCCGGTCGGGCCTCGCTGAAGTCGTTTGTGTACGACTTCCTCAAGCGCGAACTCGACAACTTCCTGCACCGCACCCCGGAGGTGGCGGCCCAGCTGCAGCAGCGGATCTTGCAGAGTGAACGGGAGCGGAAGGATTTGGCGGGCATCCGCAAACTTGCCCGAGAACGCGCAAAGAAGGCGGCCGTGCACAACCGCAAACTGCGCGACTGCCGGGTCCACCTGCAGGACAAGAACGAGCGGGCGGCCGAGACGACATTGTTCATCACCGAGGGCGATTCCGCCAGCGGCTCGATCACGAAGGCGCGCGATGTGCTGACCCAGGCGGTGTTCAGTCTCAAGGGCAAGCCGCTGAACTGCTTCGGGTTGACGAAAAAGGTGGTGTACGAGAACGAGGAGTTCAACCTCTTGCAGGCCGCGCTGGACATCGAAGACGATTTAGACAACCTGCGCTACAGCCGGGTGGTCATCGCCACCGACGCCGACGTCGACGGCATGCACATCCGCTTGCTGCTCATCACGTTTTTCCTGCAGTTCTTCCCGGATTTGGTCAAACGCGGCCACCTCCACGTGCTCCAAACGCCGCTGTTCCGCGTCCGCAACAAGCAGCAGACGATCTACTGCTACAGCGAAGAGGAGAAGCAGCGCGCGCTCGATACGCTGGGACGCAAGGCGGAAATCACGCGGTTCAAGGGGTTAGGCGAAATCAGTCCGGACGAGTTCCGCCACTTCATCGGCGAAGACATCCGGCTGGATCCGGTGGTCATCGGCAAAGAGGGCTCGCTTGCGGAGATCCTGGACTTCTTCATGGGCAAGAACACGCCGGACCGCCAGCAGTTTATCATCGAAAACTTGCGGATCGAAAAGGACGAAGCGGCATGACGGAGGAAGAGCAACCGGAATTCGAGCTGGACGGCGGCGACGGGGGTGCCGAGGGGACGGAGGGCCTCGAGCACGTCCTGCAGGTGCGGGGCATGTTCAATGCCTACTTCTTAGATTATGCTTCCTATGTCATCCTCGAGCGGGCGGTTCCGCACTTGGACGACGGCCTGAAGCCGGTGCAGCGCCGCATCCTCCACAGCCTCGACGAAATGGAGGACGGCCGCTACCACAAGGTGGCGAACGTCATCGGCAACACGATGAAGTACCATCCGCACGGCGACGCCTCGATCGGCGATGCGCTGGTGCAGATCGGTCAGAAGGAGCTCCTGCTCGATTGCCAAGGGAACTGGGGCAACATCGCCACGGGGGACCGGGCGGCTGCTCCGCGGTATATCGAGGTGCGGCTGAGCAAGTTCGGGCGGGAGGTGCTCTTCAACCCGAAGACGACGACGTGGCTGCTGAGCTACGACGGCCGCAACCGCGAGCCGGAGACGTTGCCGGTGAAGTTTCCACTTCTGCTCGCCCAAGGGGTGGAGGGGATTGCCGTGGGCCTCGCGTGCAAAATCCTGCCGCACAACTTCATCGAACTCATCGATGCCTCGGTGGCGGTGCTGCAAGGCAAGCCGTTCACGCTGTACCCGGATTTTCCGGCCGGCGGCTATGCGGACGTCGAGCACTACAACGACGGGCTGCGCGGCGGACGGGTGCGGGTGCGGGCGCGCATCGAGAAGGAAGACAACAAGACGCTGATCGTCCGGGATTTGCCGTTCGGGGTGACCACCGGGTCGCTCATCGAGTCCATCCTCAAGGCAAACGACCGGGGGAAGATTAAGATCAAGCGGGTGGAGGACAACACCGCCGAACGGGTGGAGGTGGTCATCTATTTGGCGCCGGGGGTGTCGCCGGACAAGACGATCGACGCGCTGTATGCCTTCACGGAATGCGAAGTCAGCTTGTCGCCGAACTCGGCGGTGATTTGGCAGGACAAACCGCGCTTCATCGGGATGACGGAACTGCTGCGGCTTTCCGCGGAACGCACCCGGGAGCTGCTGCGGCTCGAGCTCGAGATTGAACTCGGCGAGCTCCAGGAGAAGTGGCATTTCGCATCGCTCGAGAAGATCTTTATCGAGAACCGCATCTACCGCGACATCGAGGAATGCGAAACGTGGGATGAAATCCTGGCGGCCATTCACACCGGGCTCGCGCCGCATGTGGGGCACCTGCTGCGGCCCGTGACCGATGCGGATGTGGAGCGGTTGACGGAGATCCGCATCAAGCGCATTTCACGCTACGACGCGTTCAAGGCGGACGAGCTGATTGCGGGACTCGAGGGGGACATCGAGCAGGTAAAGTACCATTTGGCAAACCTGACCGATTACGCCATCGAGTGGTTCCGCATGCTCAAGAAGAAGTACGCGGCAGGCCGCGAACGGCGGACGGAACTGCGGACCTTCGAGTCCATCGACCGCGCGGAAGTGGCGGTGGCAAACGAGAAGCTCTATGTAAACGCGGCCGAGGGCTTCGTGGGAACGGGCCTCAAGCGGGGCGAAGGCGAGTACGTGTGCGACTGCAGCGACATCGACGACGTCGTGGTCATCCGTGCGGACGGGGTGATGCAGATCAGCAAGGTGACTCCGAAGGCGTTCTTCGGCAAGGACATCCTCCACGTGGGGGTTTGGAAGCGCGGCGACGAGCGCACGGTGTACAACTGCATCTACCTCGACGGCGAGACCGGACGGGCCTTGATGAAGCGGTTCAACCTGACGTCCATCACACGGGACAAGCCGTACCACATCACGAAGGGAACGCCGAAGTCGCGCCTGCTCTACCTCACGGCAAACCCGAACGGCGAGGCGGAAGTGGTGACGGTGCACCTGAAGCCCCACCCGCGGCTGAAGAAGCTCCGGTTTGAGGTGAACTTTTCGGAGTTGCCCATCCGGGGTCGGGCGTCGGGCGGCAATTTGGTCACCAAATTCCCGGTGCGGAAAATCGAGCTGGCGGAAGCCGGGGTGTCGACGCTGGGCGCGCGGTCGATTTGGTACGACGAGACGGTGCGGCGGCTGAATGCCGACGGCCGGGGCCGGTTGCTGGGCGCCTTCCGCGCCGAAGACCGCATCCTCGTGCTGCTGTCCTCCGGAGAGCTGCTGTTCACGGGCTTCGATCTCAGCACCCACTTCGACGAGCGTATGGTCCACCTCGAGAAGTGGGATCCCGAGCGTGCGGTGGCGGCGGTGTACTTCGAGGGGGAGAAGCAAGAATGGTACGTGAAGCGCTTCTTGCCGGAATTCACGGCGAAGCCCTTCCGCTTCATCGGCGACCACGAGGCGTCCCGCCTGGGGGTGGTCACCACGCTGTACCACCCGCAGGTTCGCGTCCGCTTCAACCGCCGCTTCAAGGAAACCCGCGACCGCGATGACGCCCTCGTGGACGTGACCGACTTCATCGGGATCAAGGGCATGCGCGCCCTCGGCAACCGTCTGAGTCCACTGCCGGTGACGGAGGTCGTGCTCGAACCGGCCGACGAAGCCCGCCGACTCATCGGTATCGGGCGGAGGACGCAGGATCTTGATCGCGACCTTGCGGTTGAGCTGCACCTGGTGGGCCAGGTAGACCGCCGCCATCCCGCCGCGCGCGATCAGCCGCTCGATGACGT
>JBMTYE010000155.1:0-4612 GCA_049454255.1 Flavobacteriales bacterium | reverse complement strand
CTATGAAGTGACCGGATACGACGACGCTGGCCGGCCTGTGTATGCCTGGGGAGAGCTCGCTCCACTCCCATCGCCCATTTCCACCCCGGACGGTTGGGAAGCGCAACCCTCGCTTTCCCCGGATGGAAAGGAGTTGTTTTTTGCCGCTGTCGATGGGCAATCAACCCCAGATCGGGATGGCAATCCGACCATGGACATTCGGCGGTGTGTGCGGAAGGAGGATGGCACCTGGGGAGCGCCCACCGCCCTGCCAGAACCGGTGAATTCCCGCTTCCATGACAAGGCTCCTTTCTTGCATCCCGACGGCAAGACCTTGTATTTCGCCAGCAACCGCTCACCGGGAGGCGGTGGATTTGATGTTTGGGTGAGCCGGCGAGATTCCTCAGGGAACTGGGGCCAGCCGCACAACCTGGGGGCACCGATCAATACCGTCGGCGACGAACACGGACTGGTGGTGGCAAACGACGGTCGGGAGGGCTTTTTGGCCGGCCGAAGGCCCGGCACCCAAGCGCTCGATGTGCTTTCCTTCCCCTTGCCTGAAGTCCACCGCGCGGAGGCCGTTGAGATCATTCGCGGCGCGGTCACCGGTGCCGATGGAAAGCCCGTCGAAGGGGCGAGCGTTGTGCTGTCGAAACCCCTCGAGCACGCGACTGAACGCCTGGAAGTCCGCGCGGACGACGGGACATTCGCCGTCGTGTTGCGGGCCGAGGAACGGGAAGGAGCGCTTCTGGTGGTCGAGGGAGAAGGGCTCGCGTTCGATGCTGTTCGGGTTCCGGCCCCGGAGGAAGCCCATGAGGTACAGTTGGTGGCAGAGGAGCTCGTGCCCGAAAGTCGGTTTGAGTTGCGGGGGATTACGTATCCGACGAACGGCAGTTCCATCGATGCCGATTCGGAGGTCCTTTTGCTCGGATTTGCGGCGTGGTTGCTGCGCAACCCCAAACTGCGGGTGGCCGTTGAAGGCCACACCGATGATGCAGGAGACGCTGCCACGAACAAGGCACTTTCCGAGCGCCGTGCGGCGACGGTCTGCGCGTTTCTGACACAGAATGGTGTGCCTGCGCAGCGTTTGGTCGCTCGTGGGTTCGGCGAGGCGCGGCCGAGGGCAGACAACTCCACAGCGGAGGGACGTGCCGCGAACCGCCGCACCGAGTTCGCGGTGATCGAGTAAGGCGCACACGATAAGACCACAGCGCTCCGTTGAGAACTTGGGCGCTCCGGGCCGAACGTGCCGCTGGATGCCCGCTAATTTCGCCTCCATGCGCACTCTTTGCCTTGCCTTCCGTGGGGCCGCCCTCGGGGCCGTCTTGCACTGCGTTTCTGCTGCTTCAGGGCAGTATGTCAGCGGGCTTTCAGGACCAGATGCAGAATTTGCAGCGGCGCGAACAGCGTTTGAGCGTGGCTCGTATGCTGCAGCCGTCCACCTGCTGGAATCGGGCATTGCCGGCGAAGCTTGGACGCCGGATCAGCGGGCATGGGCAGAAATCCATGCAGCGTTGAGCGCGCTATTCCTCTACCACCCCGATGGCGCTGCCCGGTGCGAGCGTGCTGCCCTTCAGCATCCGGGTGCTGCAAGCGCCTTGCGACTGGAAACCGGGAAGTGGTTTCACCGGGAGAAACGCTGGAAAGAGGCGGTTGCGGCGCTTGAACGCGTCGACCTGCGCGACGTGCCTCGAAATGGAGTGCAGGAGTACCGGTTCAGGCTCGGCCATGCTCTTTTTGAATGCGAGCGCAATGCCGAGGCGCTGCCGCATTTGGAGGCTGCGAGCGAACTGAGCGGGACGTACGCCCAGCCCGCCCGGTACTATGTAGGCCACATCCACTATGCAGCTGGCAGGAAAGAAGCAGCACTCGCGTCTTTCCGCTCGATCGAAACGAGTCCAGACTACAAATCGCTGGTCCCGGTTTACATCGCGCAACTGCTTCACGGAACGGGACGATACGACGACCTGATCGCCTATGTGCCTGTTCTTCAGGACAGCACGATTGAAATGAAGCCGCAGCTCGAACGCGCCGTCTCCCGGCTTGTGGGCGATGCGTTCTTCCGCGATCAGCGCTTCGAGGAGGCTGCACCTTGGCTTGAAACGGCATGGAAAGGAAGCAGCAGCCAGGAAAGAAGCCGCGAGCTTGCCTACCAAGTCGGCTATGCACGGTACATGACGGGCGACCTCGCAGGGGCTGTGTCGGTGTGGGGTACGGTGGCGCGTGGCGACGACGCTTTGGCCCAAAACACCCACTACCACCTCGCCGATTGCTACCTGAAGCTCGGCGAAAAGGACCGAGCACGGACCGCTTTTCGCCTTGCCTCGGAGACGAACCACGACCCCGAACTGCGCGAAGACGCCCTCTTCCAGCATGCGAAACTGGCTTTCGAACTGTCGTATAACCCGTTCGACGATGCCATCACGGCCATCGAACGCTACCTAAAGGAGTATCCGGACTCGCGCAGGAGGCAGGAGGTGCTCGGGTTTCTGATCGACGTCTACATGGCGTCGAAAGACTACCGCCGAGCCCTCGAAGCCCTCGAGGCCCTCCCCGAGAAAAACGCCAAAGTCCGCAAGGCCTTCCAGGAGGTGGCCTACAACCGGGCGGTCGAGTTGTACCGCGCCGGCCGGTTCAGCGAAGCAGACCCGCTGTTCACCTCGGTTCGCACCTATCCGGTCGATCCCCAACTTGCAGCGGAGTCCCATTTTTGGCAAGGCGAATGCGCGTATTCATCCCGGCGGTACGCGGATGCAGGAAAGCACTACGGGCTGTTCCTGAACACCCCCGGGGCATTCGCCAGCCCGCTGTACGACGATGCGGAATACGCCCGCGGCTACGCGCTCTACAAGCAAAAGGCCTATTCTGAAGCACTTACGGCCTTCCGGTCGTTTCAGAAAGTGGATGCTGGAGATCAGCCGAAGCGCACCCTCGATGCGGTGTTGCGGACGGCCGACTGCTTCTATGCCACGAAGGATTTTTCGCGTGCGGCTTCCGGCTACGCCAAATTCCTCGAATCCGGCGGCATCCCCGGCGATTATGCCCGCTACCAGTACGCCGGTTCGCTCGGGCTCGGCGGCAATCTGGCCGGACAGGTAGATGCGCTCCGGCAGATGGTCGAAGACCACCCGAAGTCGACCCTCGTTCCGGACGCACGCTGCGAGGCGGCGCGTGCCCTAATCGAACTCAACCGGCTTCCAGAAGCCGAGGAGCAGCTCGATGCCGTGTTGAAGAGCCATCCGAACAGCCCCCGGACGAAAACCGCCCTTGTCGACCGCTGCCTCGTCGCGACGAAACAAGGGAAAGATGACGAGGCCCTCGTGTTTTGGGACCGCATCCGGACGGAATTCGGAAACGACCCCATCGCAGCGGATGCCTTCAATGTCGTCGAGAACATCTTGATCGAACGGGGCTTACTCGACAACCTGCCTTCAGGGGTAGGCCTCGGGAAGGATGAAATCGAAGGCCGGTTGTTTGCCGCCGCCCAGTCCTTAGCCTCAGGCGATGGATGCGAAAAAGCGGTAATGCGTTTAGGCGAGTACATCCGTCAGTATCCGTCGGGAGTGCATGCAGTAGAAGCCCATTACCTGCTCGGCGACTGCTTGAGCGCCTTGAAGCGGACCGGCGAAGCGCGTGCGGCCTACGAGACCGTGTGTGCGGCGCCCACGAATGAGTTCACTGAGCCTGCGGCCAGAGCGGCGGCGACGCTGGCGTGGAATGCCGAGGATGTTGCTGGGGCGTTGACGCACTACCGCCGGCTGGAACAAGTCGCTGTCCTGAGTGAAAATGTACTCGAAGCGCGCATCGGTCTGATGCGGTGCCACTACCTCCTGAACGAGCCCGAACCGGCCCGGGCGTACGCAGACCTCGTGCTCGCCGATGGCAGAACTCCGGAAGACATCCGCCGCGTGGCGCTTTTTTGGCGGGGCAAGCTCCGGTTCGATGCCCAGGACGTCGACGGCGCGACCCAAGACCTCAAAGCAGTGTCCGCCTTCGGTGGTGCTCGTGGCGCAGAGGCCCAGTATCTGCTGGCCCGCATGGCGTACGACCGGATGGCTTGGACGGAAACAGAAGACCTCCTTTTTGCCCTGATTGATGGGTTCTCGTCCTACGATGTCTGGAAGAACAAAGGCTTCGTGCTCCTGGCGCGGACGTATTTGGCCCAAAAGGACTACTTCCAAGCCCGTACGACCGCAGAGAGCATCCTCAAGTACGTGACCGACCCGGCCGTACAGGCGGAAGCCCGCGCGTTGCTGGCCGAAATCGACGCTGCTGAACGCGGCCCTGAACCCACTCCTGACGCAGAATGAAGCAGTTCCGCACCTCTGTGGCCCTTGTGGCCCTGCTGCCCGCCGCGGCAATCGCCCAAACCCGAACGGACTCGGTCGCCATGCAGGTGACCTTCGTCGGCCAGCGCGAGATGCTCCTGCAGGATGCGAACAAGCAGTCGGTTTGGCCGGAGGCCCGAGACCTCGCCGGAAAAGCGCCTGAATTCACCTACCGGCTGCTGCCGAAACGCATCAACGTCGAGCCCACCTACGCTCCGGTAGGCCCGACCCGGCTCAAGGTCGATCCGCCCCTGCCCCTGCTGTACGGGGGCTGGGTACGGGGCGGAATGGGTACGTACTTTACC
>JBMTYE010000154.1:0-4629 GCA_049454255.1 Flavobacteriales bacterium | reverse complement strand
TATTCTCGCATACCCGCCTCGGCAGGCGGGCGACAAAAGTACGAAATCCCTTCCTCAAATCAAGTGGGCGTGATTTTTTTCGTCGCAATTTGGGGCCATGAACTACCTCGCGCACGCCGTCATCGGGGGTGGAGCCGCGCGGCCGGATGTGCTGGTGGGCAACTTCATAGGCGACGCGGTCAAAGGCAGCGCGTGGCGCGCATATCCGGAAGGCGTGCAAGCAGGCATCCTGCTCCACCGCGCCATCGATGCGTTCGCGGACGCGCACCCGGAGTCCGTGGCCTCCCGTGCGGTGCTGCGGCCAGCGATGGGCCGGATGGCCGGGGTGGCGCTCGATTTGCTGCACGACCATTTTCTCGCGGGAGAGTTTGCGGACCACGTGGAGCATGCGGGAGGGTTGGCCGGGTTTGCGCGCGAAGTGGAGGCGGTGTGGGTGGAGCGGTCAGCGGAAATGCCCGAACGGAGCCAGCGGTTTTTGCGCGGACTCGTGGCGCACCGGTGGCTCGAGGGCTATGCTGTTCGGGAGGAGCTGCGGGTGATTTGTGCGGCGATGGATGCCCGGATTCCGTGGCCGACCCGGCTTGTGGACGTGGTGGAGGTGAGCGGTGGGATGGAGGACGAGCTGCGTGGGAGGTTCCGGGAGATGTTCCAGGAAGTGCGGGGGGCGTTGGGTGGGTGATTTGGCGCGTGGAACGCGCTAAATTTGCCCCTATGCTCGAAATGACCTACAACAGCGTGCGCGAGGACATCGCCATCCCGGAATACGGGCGGACGGTGCACGGCATGGTGCAACATATGCAAGGCCTCGGCGACCGCGACGAGCGGACCCGGTGCGCGCGGGCGATTGTAAGTGTCATGAAGTCGGTTGTGCCGCAGGAAGGGACGGCGGAGGAGGTAGACCGCAAGCTGTGGGGCCAACTGCACATGATGACGGGCTACACCCTCGATGTGGACGGTCCGTATCCGCTCCCTGAACGGGAGGACCGGGAAACCGCGCCAGCCCGCATGAAGTACCCGTCCGAGACCTCGCGTCCGGGACACTACGGAACGCTTGCGAAGGAGCTGATTGTGAAGGCGGTAGAGCTCGCTGAAGGCGAGGAGCGCGAGGCGCTTGTGCTGCTGATTGCAAACCTGCTGAAGCGCAACTACCTCACGTGGCACCACGGGAGTGTGGAGGACGAGTTCATCGCGAAGGAACTGGCGACGATGAGCGGGGGCAAGTTGCTGCTGCCGGAAGGGACGGAGCTGGTGTCCTCGGCGGAGGTGCTGAAGAACAAGCGCAAGACCAGCGATGCGCTCGACCGTTGGAAGGGGGGTAAGAAGAAGCGCTGAACGGTCGGGGATTCCGGTAGGGCTGTCGAAAAGTTTCTGGAGGTAGGGCAGGAGGGGCGTGTGTGCGGCCGCGTTCTTTGCGCCCACAATCTGATTCATGTCGAGCTTTATCATTGAAGGCGGTCACCGCCTGAGCGGCGAAATCGTCCCGCAAGGCGCAAAGAACGAGGCGCTCCAAATTCTTTCTGCGGTCCTGCTCACCGACGAGCCGGTGACCATCGCGAACCTCCCGGACATCGTCGACGTCAACCAGCTCATCGATTTGCTCGGCGCCATGGGCGTGAAAACCCAACGGCGGGGACCAGGGACGTGGCGCTTTCAGGCGGACGACGTGAATTTGGACTACCTGCAGACGGAGGAATTCCGCACGAAGGGGGCGGCGCTGCGCGGTTCCGTGATGATCCTCGGCCCATTGCTGGGCCGGTTCGGGACGGGGGCGCTGCCGCGGCCGGGAGGGGACAAGATCGGCCGCCGCAGGCTCGACACGCACTTCATCGGCTTCGAGGCCCTCGGGGCCCACTTTGCCTACGACGCGGCCACGGGATTTTTCACCGCTTCGGCGCCCGGAGGCCTGCGGGGGACGACGATGCTGCTCGACGAAGCGTCGGTGACGGGGACGGCGAATTTGGTCATGGCGGCGGCGCTGGCGGAAGGCACGACCGTGTTGTACAACGCGGCCTGCGAGCCCTACCTGCAGCAGCTCTGTTCGATGATCAACCGCATGGGCGGCCGCATCTCAGGCATCGGCTCGAACCTGCTGACCATCGAAGGCGTCGAGCGGCTCGGCGGCACAGACCACCGGTGTTTGCCGGACATGATCGAAATCGGCAGCTTCATCGGGCTGGCGGCGATGACGCGGAGTGAGCTGACCCTCAAGGAAGTGGGTTGGGACCATTTGGGCATCATCCCACGCACCTTCGAACGCCTCGGCATCCGCCTCGAGCGCCGCGGCGACGACATGTACATCCCGGCCCAGGAGAGCTACGAAATCGATACGTTCATCGACGGCAGCATCCTGACCGTGTCGGATGCGCCTTGGCCGGGCTTTACGCCGGACTTGCTGTCCATCGTGCTGGTCACCGCCACGCAGGCGCGCGGAAGTGTGTTGATCCACCAAAAGATGTTCGAGAGCAGGCTGTTCTTTGTTGACAAGCTCATCGACATGGGGGCCCAAATCATCCTCTGCGACCCGCACCGGGCCACCGTCATCGGCCTCGACCGCAAGAGCCCGCTGCGCGGCGTCCAAATGACGTCGCCGGACATCCGGGCCGGGGTGTCGCTGCTCATCGCCGCCCTCTCCGCAGAAGGCACCAGCGTGATCCACAACATCCACCAAATCGACCGCGGCTACCAAGACATCGAGGGCCGCTTGAAGGCGGTGGGAGCGCGCATCGAGCGGGTGCAGTAAGGCCGGCGGAATGCGGCGAATTCCGGCGTATCTTCGGGAAATCATGAATTGGACGCTGGCAATTGCTGCAGGCCTCGGGCTTGCTGTTTGGATGGGGGCGGACGTGCCGTTTGTGCCGTCGGTGGGCGACCGCCTGCGCGCGGAGTACGTCGCTCCAGAGGAGGTCGTTCCGTCGGGCAAGGTGGGCACAGAAATCGGTGACCTCGCCCCAGAGATCAGCCTCGCAAATCCGAAGGGAAAGACGATGAAGCTGAGTGAGTTGCGTGGAAAGGTCGTGCTCATCGACTTCTGGGCCTCGTGGTGCGGTCCGTGCCGCCGCGAAAACCCGAACGTCGTCAGCGCCTACGAGAAGTACCAGAAGGCCACCTTCAAGTCCGCGACGGGATTTGAGGTATACAGCGTTTCGCTCGATAGCGATGTGGACCGTTGGCAGCAGGCCATCAAGCAGGACAAGCTCGGATGGCGCTACCACGTGTCCGACCTGAAGAAGTGGGACAACGAGGCCGCGGCGATGTACGGCGTGAGCTCGATTCCGATGAGTTTCCTGATCGACGAGCGGGGCATCATCGTGGGCAAGAACCTGCGGGGACTCGAGTTGCACAAGGCGATCGACCGCCACGTGGCGCGGTTCTGAGGGGAGCCGGGCAGGATTCCGACAGATTTTCCGGCGGGCGGCTGACAGGTTGGCGCATCTTTGCGCTCGGCCCAGCTTCGGCATCCTCTTTGCCGCCGCCGGTCCAAACGTATTCCCATGCATACCTCTCCGAACGACGCAGCCCAGGCCGCGGAGGCCACCACCCCAGAGACTCCGGAACAGGAGATTCGCGCGGACGAAACCACCGAGGCACCGGTCGAGCCCGAGGTCATCGATTGGCAAGACCGGTACATCCGCCTTTATGCCGAGTTTGACAACTTCCGCAAGCGGACCTTGCGCGAGCGCTCGGACCTGGTCCGCCAGGCGTCCCGCGACGTGCTCGAGCGGCTGCTGCCGGTGGTGGACGACTTCGAACGGGCGGCAGCGGCAGCCGGTTCGGCCCCAGAAGCCTCCGCGCTCATGGAAGGCCAGACCCTGATCCTCAACAAACTCAAGCACCTCCTCGAAACATCCGGGGTGACCTCGATGGGTGTGGCGGCTGGAGCGGCCTTCGATGTCGATGCCCACGAGGCCATCACGAACGTCCCCGCCCCCACCCCGGAACTGGCCGGAAAGGTCGTCGACGTCGTCGAGCAGGGCTACCTCCTCCACGGCCACGTCCTGCGGTACGCAAAGGTGGTCGTCGGCGCCTGATCCCATGGCTAAGCGCGATTTTTACGAAATTCTCGGCGTCGACCGCAAGGCGGACGAAGGTGAGATCAAGAAGGCCTACCGCAAGTTGGCCTTGAAGTACCACCCGGACAAAAACCCGGGGGACTCGGCGGCAGAAGAGAAGTTCAAGGAGGCGGCCGAAGCCTACGAAGTCCTGAGCGACAGCTCGAAGCGTGCGCAGTACGACCGCTTCGGCCACGACGGCGTGCGCGGTGCGGCCGGCGGCGGTCAGGGGTTCGGCGGCATGAACATGGAGGACATCTTCAGCCAGTTCGGCGACATCTTCGGCGGCGGATTTGCGGGTGCCGGGGGATTCGGCGGTGGTGGGGGCGGTCGCCGGGTCCGCATGAAGGGCGCGAACCTCCGCATCAAGGTGAAGCTGACCCTCGAGGAGATTGCCGAGGGCGTCGAAAAGAAGGTCAAGGTGTTCCGCCAGGTGCAGGCCGCAGGGGCCGAGTTCTCCGAGTGCACGACGTGCAAGGGAACCGGCCAAATCCGGCGCGTCACGAACACGATCCTCGGCCAAATGCAAACCGCATCCACCTGCCCGCAATGCCACGGCAGCGGACAGTCCTTGCGCAAG
>JBMTYE010000153.1:0-4638 GCA_049454255.1 Flavobacteriales bacterium | reverse complement strand
GCCGCCGCCGCGGGCCGGCCGGACCTGCAGCAGCTTGTTCCGGCCATCGACGAAATCAACCGCGAGCTGTTTCCGCTGCTCGAAGCCCGGTCGCTCTACGTGGAGCTGATGTTTTACGGTCCGGACATGCTCTCGGTGGCGGCAGATTTCGCGCCGCTGCTGGCGGGGTGGGAGGGGATGGAGGAGCAGGCCCGCACCGAGGCGCTCGCAGAACGGCGGACAGCGGTGGAAGCCTGGATGCGCCAGTCCCGGCCGGACATCGAGCAGGCGCTTCTGGCCGCGCTGCTCGACCGCTTGCACGCCGAGGCCGGAGAAACGGCGTGGTTCAGTCCGGTGGATGAGCTCATGGACGGTGCAGCGGCCGAGGCCTATGTGCGTGAGGCGTGCGCAAAGAGCATCTTTTCCGATCCTGCCCGGCTGCTCGCCTTGCTGGAGCGTCCGTCCGACAAGGCCTGGAAGCGTATCGCGGCAGATCCGGTCTACCGGTTCGCCACGGCCTTCAAGGATGCCTATGCCACGGCAGTCGCTCCGGCCTACCAGCGGCTTATCAAGGACCGGGACGTGCGGATGGCCGAATACACCGCAGGGTTGCGCACGCTGTTCCCCGAGCGCCAGTTCTTTCCGGATGCAAACAGCACCCTGCGGCTGACCTACGGCAAGGTCGAAGGCTCGGCCCCGCACGACGGGGCGATGTACACCCCGTTCACGACCTCGCGCGGCCTGCTCCAAAAGCACATCCCGGGCGATGCCGACTTCGGCCTGCCTCCGAGGCTCATCGATCTGCTGACCGCCCGCACGTGGGAGGGCTACGCTCCGGCGGGTAGCGACTTGCCCGTTTGCTTCACCGGGTCGAACCACACGACCGGCGGCAATTCCGGTTCGCCCGCGCTGAACGCGGACGGTCACCTCATCGGCATCAACTTCGACCGGTCGTGGGAGAGCACGATGTCCGACGTGCTCTTCGACGGTTCCCGGTGCCGGAACATCATGGTAGACTCCCGCTACGTCCTCTGGGTCATCGACGTATACGGTGGGGCAGGGCACCTCGTCGACGAGATGACCCTGGTGCGGTAACCCGGGCCCGCGGGGTTAGGCGGCGAGGAAGCCGATAATCGCCACCACCAGCCCGAACAGAATCAACGCGAACACCACCGGTCCGCCGATTTCGTTCTGTTCTGCTTCGTGGTGGTCGTGGGAAGAGTGCGCATCGTGTGCCATGGTGCAAAGGTAGGATGCAACCTGCAGGCGGGCAACGGTGTTCTTGTGGCGTCCACTTGCGTATTTTCGCCTTTCACCTGCCTGAATTCTGACGCCATGCGACTCGTTACGTGCTTGTTTGTGTGTTTGATGGGATTTGGGGCTTCCGCAGAAGCCCAAACCCAATGCGAACCCGGCCTCATGGAAATCGTGGTCTCCATCGTTCCGGACAACTGGCCGAACGAGATCTCATGGGAACTGCTCATCGACGGTGAGGTCATCGCGGAGGGTGGGGCAGAAGGCGGCGTGATCTGCATCGACCCCCCGGCGGAAACGAGCTGTATCCAATTCAACATGCATGACAGCTACGGCGACGGCATCTATGCGCCGGGCGGTTACTGGCTGTACCAGAACGGCGCCCTCATGGCCACAGGCAACAACTACGGCTACGGGGAGACCGTGCTGTTTGACTGCCCGCCGGGCTCGACGTGCAGCGACGGGGTGGAGCTGACGGTAGCCGACTACGGCACTGTGGCGCAGACGGAGGATTCGTTTTGGTACACCTTCACCCCACCGGCGAACGGCATGTACACCTTCTCGTCCTGCGGCAGTGGCTGCAATTCGCGCCTTTGGATTTACGACTACTGCAACATGAACAACTTCGATAATACGAACGAAGGCAGCATCTACTTCGATGACAACCAGGGCGGTTGCGGCGAGGAAGCGGCCCTCACCGTGTTGCTCGAAGGTGGTGTGACGTACTGGGTGCGGTTTGCAAACCTCGCCGGCACTTGCGGCGGATTTGACTGGACCTTCGGCTTTGCAGGTCCGCCGACGGGCTGCATGGACGCCACGGCGTGCAACTACAGCCCACTGGCGGAAGTCGACAGCGGCAACTGCATCTACCCGGGCGATCCGAACTGCACTGGACCTGATTTGATCGTGGTTGAATCCGCAATCGTCAACAGCTTGAGCGTGGGCACCTTGAATGTGGGCCCGTCGGATTGCTACATCCAGGAGGGTTGCCTGAACGGCTTCGGAACGCGCGAGCTCGTGCGGTTTACCACCCACATCAAGAACATCGGCGATGTGGATTACTACATCGGCCCCACGTCCCAAAACTCCACTACCCAGCAGTTTGAGTGGGGCGACTGCCACAACCACTGGCACTACAAGGGCTATGCAGAATATGTTCTCTTCGACATGGAAGGTCAGGCCCTTCCCATCGGCTTCAAGAACGGTTTCTGCGTGATGGACCTCGAGTGTTCCGACGGCGGGACAGCCCAATACGGGTGCTCGAACATGGGCATCAGCGCCCACTGCGGCGACATCTACGGGTCGGGTCTTTCTTGCCAATGGATCGACGTTACTGACGTACCGGACGGGATGTACCGCCTGGTAGTGCGGGTGAATTGGGACGAGTCACCGGATGCCCTCGGCCGGTACGAGAACGACTACGACAACAACTGGGGCGTGGTCTGCATCGCGCTGGACCGCAGCTCAGGCGCCTTGGAGATGGACATTGTTGAGGACTGCCCTGAGTATGTCGACTGTGCTGGCGAGCCTTATGGACTCGCCCAAATGGACTGCGCGGGCAATTGCAACGGCACAGTCCTCATCGGCGACCTCGATGCGAACGGCGCCCAACAGTACGAGGATGCCGTCTCGTATGTCGAGCACATCCTCGGCGACGACATCGTGGCAGCTCCCTGCACCGACATCGACCAGGACGGCGACATTACCGTCACGGACGCGGCCCTCATGTCGCAGTGCCAGTTTTGGAACTGGGCTCACACCCATCCTGACAGTTCGGGAATCCATACGAAGTGCAACTTCCCTGTTCCTCCCATCACGAATCCGTACGATACCGTCCGGTTCACGGTGGGCCAAGTGAATTGGGAACAAGGCTACCTCGACATCCACGTACTCAACCCCGACAACCGCATCGTGGGCTACCAGTTCACCGTGTCGGGCATGGGCATCGCGTCGGCGTTTTCGCTCGCAGATCCAGTGGGCTACCCGATCACGCCATCGCACGCGCCGGGAGGGTCGGAGGTCATCGGCCTGTCGTATGCCGGCGAAAGTCTCGTGAAGAACTACGTGTGGACGCCGCTCGTGCGGCTCTACTGGACCACCCGCGATGATGAGGTGTGTCTCGACGCCATCGTCGATGTGGTGAACGACGACTACCACAACACGCTGACGGAAATCGTCGACGGCTGCGTCACGTCGGTCGGGGTGGCAGATGCGGAGGCCGCGCAAGGCGGCGTGCAGGTGTATCCGAACCCCTTCACGGCGTCTACTGTGCTGCGCTTCCAGAATCCTGCGCGGACGGTGTTGACGCTGGAGGTGATGGATTTGGCCGGCCGCACGGTGCGGACGGAAACGGTCACGGGAACCTCCCACACCTTCGAGCGTCAGCAACTCGCAGCGGGTAGCTATGTGTACCGCTTGTTCGGCGACGGCTTCGGGGGCACAACAGGCAGATTAGACGTCCAATAATTCCCCATGAAATCAACCGCTCGGGCTGCTTGCTTTCTGGCCCTTTGTGCTGCGACTGCGTCGGTTACGGCACAAGTGGTCATCAACGAATTCTCGGCAGCGAACTATACGCTCGGATTTGGCGGGGGCAATGAGGACTTTCTCGAGCTCTACAATCCGGGGGCCACGGCAGCTAACCTGGCTGGCTACTGGCTGTCAGACAATCCGTTAGATCCGCAAAAGTTCGAGATACCGGCGGGCACAACTGTTCCGGCGGGCGGTCGCCTGACAATCATCTGCTCCGGCGATGGCGACGTGCCGGGAAGTCTCATGGCTGGTGGGTTTTTGAACACGAATTTTCGGGTGAACCAAACCGATGGAGAGTCCATCGTCCTGTCGGATCCCGCAGGTAACGTGCTCGAGTCCCACACCTTCGGCAGCGAATGGAGCCCGAACCTCGCGGACCACAGCTGGTCGCGGGTTCCGGACGGTTCGAATGTTTGGCGCGTGGCCACTTCGCCGACCCCGAACGCCGCGAACACGGCCGGCTCGACCTTTGAGGGCTACGCCCCTGTGCCGACCTTCAACGTGCCTGCAGGTCACTCGCCCACAGCCCTTTCCATCGAACTTTCGGCACCAGCTGGTTTCGTCATCCGTTACACCACGAACGGATACGAGCCGACCGCCACGAGCACGGCGTATTCCGGACCCATCGCAGTGAACGCGACGACCGTGATCCGGGCGCGGTGCTTCGACCCCGGGGGAGTTCGTGCTACGGGTCCGACGGAAACGAACACCTACTTCATCGGCGGCGACCAGCACAGCATCATCGTCGTCTCCCTTTCTGGCGATGAAGCCGAGGATGGGGAGTGGCCCGGAGGTTGGTGGGGTCCGGCCGAGGAGCCGGCGCACGTCGAGTTCTTTTACCCGGATGGGACGTTTTGGTGCGAGGCGTCGGGA
>JBMTYE010000152.1:0-4642 GCA_049454255.1 Flavobacteriales bacterium | reverse complement strand
TCAGCGTCTTGAGCGCGTGAATCCGTTGGAAGCCAAGACATCAGGAGCCCAAGAGTTGCCATGGCAACACGGGCAGTGGACAATCGCCGTGGGGTGAACTTCCGCATTGGACCTGCAAGAATAACACAATTTACCGAATCGCAGCTTTTCGAATGGC
The DNA here is from genome assembly GCA_049454255.1 of Flavobacteriales bacterium. Taxonomy (GTDB): domain Bacteria; phylum Bacteroidota; class Bacteroidia; order Flavobacteriales_D; family Sanyastnellaceae; genus CAMCYM01. The sequence goes on along the minus strand of JBMTYE010000152.1, from coordinate 4,485 downwards.
CGCGTACTACAGATTGTGAACGTACGTTTGGGGTGCAACGTTGCGCACGATGGCGAAGATGGGAACCTTTTTTCGGAGTTGGGCCGGCTGGTGTGCCTTTTGGGTGCTCGGAGGCCTGCATGCGGCCTCCGGCCAAACCGCAATCGTAACGATTTCTTCCTCCATCTCTTGGCATCCTCAAGGCTATTCTGGTGCTCCGGTCGGCAATTGGGCTCCGCTGGACGCGTTCTGGGTCGACGAGCTGCCGGTGGGCAGTTTCGAGGCTCCGGTAAATGGCTCGTGGAAGTGTGGAGTTCTGCTCACTTCGCAGGAACAGTGGCTCTCGGTGGACGGCACGACACTCACTCCCCGCCAGCGGATGCTCTTGCAAGCCGCGGCGCGAAAAGAAGAGGTCGTTCTGCACACGCACCTAGGCTCTGTGGGCATCAATCGTTGCCTGCTCCGGTGGCATCCGGTTGAAGGATTCGGACGTTTGGTAGGTGGGGAATGGGTGGTGGGGGAGGTTGAGGACGAGGTTGAGGTTGAGGGAAGGAGGTGGGAGTGGCCGGGGAGGTCGGTGCTCGCCGATGGCGAGTTTCATCGGATGGCAATCGTTGCAGATGGTGTGTATGCCATCGATGCGAGTTGGCTCGAAGCGGCGGGGATTGACCGGACTGTCTTAGATATGCGCAAGGTGCGGGTGTTCGGGAATGGGGGGGAGCAGTTGCCGTACAGCAACGAAGTGGAGCGTCCGCTTGACCTGCAGGAGGTGGCTGTGGTACGGGAAGGTGGGGCAGACGGGATTTGGCATGCGGACGACCGGCTGCTCTTTTACGGAAAGGGTCCGGTGTCGTGGAGCCGAAGCGATGTGAATGGGGCATGGGAGCATGCACTACACGCCTGCAGTGACTCCGCCTATTACTTCCTCGACCTCGGAACCGGGGCAGGGGCGCCGGAAGGTCTTGAGCTTGCGTCTTATTCGTCGGTCGATGCGCCAGTTGCAGAAGAGTTGGACCGGTTCACGGATGTCCAAATGCACGAGCTCGAGTTAGCCAGTCCGAACAGGTCGGGAAGGCAGTGGTGGGGCGAGGCGTTCGGGACAGTGGCGGAGCGTTCGATTTCGTTCGCCGTTCCGCATGCGACGGCAAGCCCGGGGCGCCTTACAGCCCATGTCGCAGCCCAATCCATGGGCTCCGCCTCCACGTTTGCGATTTCGGCCGGAGCAGTGGAGTTCACGGCGAGTCCATCGTCGACCACCGCATCGTCCACAAGCAATGTGGTCAACGTTGCATCGGGGATGGGTGAGGGAATGCTGGTGACAGGTTCTGGGAACACGGCGCGCATCGATGTGCAGCTCCAGTTCCAGGCGGGAGCGGCCGATGCTCTGGGTTGGCTTGACTTCGTGCGGGTCGAACAGGAGCGGGAGTTGCGCTGGGTGCCAGGCGGGTTGCAGTGGTGGGGTCCAGCGGAAACCCATGTGGACTCGGCTTACCGTTGGGTGCTGCACGGGACGGGCAGTGGGTTGGGCGGCGTTTGGGAAGTGACGGAGCACGGCATGCCCGTGGAGTGGGACGTGGAGGAGGGATCTGCGGCCGGAACGGTGGAGTGGCAGGTGCCGGCGGATGGGGTGCGGCGGTTTGTGGCCTACCCAGCAGCGGGATTGCCCGCTCCCGCGTACCTCGGTCCGGTGGCGCCGGTGGATTTGCATGGGCTCGAGGACCTCGATTTGGTGGTGGTGACGGTGCCGCAGTATGCAGGCCAGGCCCAGCGTTTGGCAGCGCTGCGTGCGGACGAGGGCCTGCGGGTGGCGGTGGTAGACCAGCGTCAGGTGTTCGATTGCTTCTCATCGGGAAGTCCGGATCCGACAGCGCTGAAAATGCTCATGATCATGCTGTTAGACAAGGCGGAAGGCGACAGCGCGCGCATGCCCCGCTACCTGCAGCTGCTCGGCGACGGGACCTTTGCGAACCGGGGTAATGTGCTGAACGGCAGTCACATCATCACGTATCAGAGTGCGAATTCAATCAGTCCGACGTCGAGCTACGTGAGCGACGACTACTTCGGATTCCTTGCGCCCGAGGCTGGCGAGGGAATAGGCGACAAGCTGAATATCGGTGTGGGGCGTATTCCAGCCCGTTCCGTGGAGGAGGCGGAGGGGTTCGTGGCCAAACTCGAAGCGTATGCCCGCGCCGGTGCTCCCGCGAACGATGGACAGTGTTCGAGTGAAGCGTCGGGTTCTATGGGCCCATGGCGCAATTCCCTGGTGCTCGTTTCCGACGACCGTGATGGGAGCGGCGGTCCGACAGAGCTCGTGCACATGCTTAACTCCGATGAACATGCAGAGACGATGCGCACGGCGCACAACGACTTCGATGTCACGAAGATCTACCTCGATGCCTATCCGCAACTCACCACGCCCGGCGGCGAGCGCTATCCGGATGCCTCCGAGGCCATCGCGCGGTCGGTTGAGTCGGGCGCTCTCGTCGTCAACTACATCGGCCATGGGGGGGAGCGGGGTTGGGCCCACGAGCGGGTCCTGAACACAACGACCATACGGGAGTGGACGAACGCGCCGCGGTTGCCGCTGTTCATGACGGCGACGTGCGAGCTGGCCCGCTACGATGATCCCGAGGTTGAGACGGCCGGGGACGACATGCTGCTGAATTCGGAGGGCGGGGCGGTGGCGATGCTGACGACCACCCGCGTGGTGTTCAGCGGCTCGAACCAACAGCTCAACCGCGCCTTCTACGCATGTGCATTCGACGACAGCCCGGAACAGCCGTTGCGTTTGGGTGACATTGCGCGTCGCACGAAGAACGACCCCCAAGTGTCTAACTCGTCGAACAAACGCAACTTCTCGCTGCTCGGCGACGCAGCGATGCGGCTGGCGTATCCTGAGTTACGGGTCGTTTTCACTGAAGTTCCGGACACGCTGCGCGCGCTCGACGTCGCAGAAGTCCGGGGCTATATCGCGGATGCAGCAGGCGATACGGTGCACGACTTTACGGGATTTGTGTATCCCCGTGTGTTCGACAAGCGATCGACCGTTCCCACCCTCGACAACGATGGCTCGGGCACGCCCTACTCCTTCACGGTATTCCGCGATGTGCTGCACCGCGGAGTGGCTTCGGTGGAGCAGGGACAGTTTGCCTTCTCGTTTGCCGTGCCGCGCGACATCGATTACGCCTTCGGTCCGGGCCGGATCAGCGCCTATGCCGCATCTACCGACGGCACGGACGCACACGGGCATACCGAGTCGGTGGTGGTCGGTGGGGTGTCGGGCGAATTCGTGGTGGACGATGAGGCCCCGGTGGTGCGACTCTTCTTGAACGATACCCTCTTCAGGTCAGGTGGTCTATGTGGACCGGATCCTGTCCTCATTGCTCGGGTGGCCGATGCGGGTGGCATCAATGCCTCGGGCACGGGCATCGGCCACGACATCAAGATGACCCTAGACGGGGCGTCGGGCGATGCGGTGGTCCTGAATGACTTCTACCAAACCGATTTGAACACTTATGTCTCGGGAACGGTGCGGTATCCGTTGCGGGATTTGGCAGATGGTCCACACCGCGTGGAGCTGGTGGTGTGGGATGTCTCAAACAACAAAGGCACCGCCACACTTGACTTCGTGGTAGCCGACGACCTGCAGGCAGCCCTGGGAGCGATTCTGGCCTTTCCGAATCCCGCCACAGACGAAGTGCGGCTCCAGATTGCGCACAACCAGGCCTGCACCGATGCAACCGTACGCATCGAGGTCTTCGCCAGTGACGGGCGCAGGATAGAGGAGGTCGAGGGGCCGCTCGGCGCACCCGGGTACTGGACGGAGGCGTGGGTTTGGCGGCCGGCGGAGCGGAACGCGCAACCGGGCGTTTACCTTTTCCGTATCACAATTATCGACGAACAAGGCGGGACTGCGCAATATTCTGAGCGGGTCGTCGTTGTGCGTCCGTAACCTAATTTTGGCAACCCGACGCCCGATGCTTATGCTCCGATTCCCGATTCTCCCTGCGGTAGCCCTCGTCCTGGTACTGCATTTCTCTGCGGGCTCGGCCTTTGCCCAGCTGACGCCCGGGCAGGCCGCCCAAACGGTGCAAATCAACGCCATCACAACGGCAGTTCCGTTCCTCACTATCGCGCCGGATTCACGTTCGGGAGCGCTCGGAGACGCAGGCGTAGCTCTGTCACCTGACGGAAACAGCCTGCATTGGAACCCCGCGAAAATGGCGTTCATGGAGGACGATGTGGAGTTCACCATGAGCTATGCCCCGTGGCTGCGGGAGCTGGTGGACGACATGAACCTCGCGTACGTGTCTGGGGTAAGGAAAATCAGTCCACGCCAAGCTTTCGGCGGAGCCCTACGGTACTTCAGTCTCGGCAACATCACCTTCACGGACGAATCAGGCACCACGATCCGTGACTTCAAACCGGCGGAATTCAGTTTGGATGCGGGATTCTCCCAGCGGTTTACGGACCGGTTCGGCGGCGGGGTGACAGGTCGGTTCATCA
>JBMTYE010000151.1:0-4650 GCA_049454255.1 Flavobacteriales bacterium | reverse complement strand
AGCGCGGCGCAGCCGCGCTCAACCTCGTTTTGTGTTGCGCAGCAACGCCTTCAGCCCGTCCTCCGCTTTCGGGTAGGCGAACTGAAATCCCCAACTGAGCGCGCGCTCAGGGGCGACGTTGTGCGAGGCGAGGAGGGCGGAGGAGAATTCGCCGAGGGCGAGGGAAAGGACGAAGGAGGGAACAGGGGGGAGGAAGGCGGGCCGCCCGAGCGCGGAGGCGAAGAGACGGGTGAATGCGGCGTTTGTGAGGGGTTCGGGGGCGACCGCGTTGACGGGGCCGTGCCAGCGGCTGTCGATCAGGGCGGTGGCGTAGAGGGAGCAGAGGTCGTCGATGTGGATCCAGGGCTGGATTTGGCGCCCGCGGCCGAGGGGGCTGCCGAGGCCGAGGGCGAAGAGCGGCCGCAACCGTGCGATCACGCCCCCGTCCGCGGCCCAAACCAACCCCGTCCGCAGCATCACCGTCCGAACCCCGGGAAGGGCGTCGGCCTGGCGCACCTCGTGCTCCCACGCCTCCACGACCCGCGCGAGGAAATCGTCGGCCGGCGGCGCCTCCTCGCCCTGCGGCCCGGTGCCCTGCCGGTACCGCCCTGTCGCGCTGGCACTCACTAGAATCCGCGGCCCTTCGGCCCCGAGCTGCCGCATCGCGTCCACCACCGCCCGCGTCCCCAGCACCCGGCTGTCGAGGATGTCCCGGCGGGGCCGCGCCGTCCACCGCTGCGCCACCGTGGCCCCCGCGAGGTGCACCACCGCATCGACGCCACGGAGCACCTCCGCATTCGCCGGATCCGGACGCGGAATCCAAACCGCCCGCCCCGCCCCGTTCGTCCGGGCCAGCACCGTAACGCGGTGCCCCGCCTGAATCAGCAGTGGAACGAGGTGCCGGCCCACCAGGCCGCTGCCTCCCGTAATGGCGATGTGCATGCGCAAAGAACACGCGCGGCGGCTAGAAAGTTGGCCCGCGCGCCGTACCTTGGAGTGAATGTTTCGATTTGTTGTGTTTGCGGTCGGACTCGGCCTTACCCTGCGCGCGGCCGCCCAAACCCCGTGCATCGACGGCCTCGCGGGCATCTACCCGTGCGACCGCATGGACCTCATGGCCCACCTCCCGAACGCGGCGATGGGCGGGACGGGGGGCAATGACGTGTGGGGCTGGGTCGATCCGGTGACCGGTGTGGAGTATGCCCTCGTGGGACAGCGCAACGGGACGGCGGTGGTTTCGCTCGAGGAGCCGACCGCTCCAGTGACCGTCGGTTGGTTGCCTACTGCCACCGTGTCCAGCACGTGGCGCGACATCAAAGTGCACGGTGACCGCATGTACGTCGTGTCTGAGGCGTCAAACCACGGTCTGCAGGTGTACAACTTGAACCAACTGCGCACCTTCGAGGCGCCTTTTCCGCACATCCTGGTTCCGACGGCGACGAGCACGGCGTTCGGCAAGGCCCACAATGTCGGAATAGACGAGGAGTCGGCTCGGCTGTATGTGGTGGGGAGCAATGTGGCGAGCGGAGGGCTGCTGATCTACAGTTTGGCAAATCCGGATGCTCCGGTGGTGGTGGGCGATTTTGCCGAGGCAGGCTATGTGCACGACGTACAGGCCGTGCGTTACCACGGTCCGGATGCGCAATGGCAAAACCGCCAAATCGCTTTCTGCGCCGCCGCCTCCAAACTCTCCCTCGTCGACGTCACTGACCCCTCCGATGCCAGCCTGATTGTCAACCGCACGTACAGCCAACTCGCGTATACCCACCAGTGTTGGCTGACGGAAGACCACCGCTTTCTGCTGCTCGGCGACGAGCTCGACGAAATGAACTTCGGAATTCCCACGCGTACGTTGGTGTACGACGTTTCCGACCTCGATAACCCGGTGCTCATCGGGACCCACCTCTCGACATTGCCCGCCATCGACCACAACCAATACGTCGACGGCAACCTCCTGTACCAATCGAACTACCGCGCCGGCGTCCGAATGCTGACCTTGTCGGGGGTCGAGCAGGGCACGCTGTCTGAAATCGGCTTTTTCGCCCTCGACCCCGCGAGCGATGCAGCGCAGTTCAACGGAACGTGGTCAAATTACCCCTACTTCCCCTCAGGTCTGGTCGCAGCAAGTTCGATTGAAGGAGGCCTGTTCGTCTTGCGGCCGCGATTTCTCGACGTTTCCGCTGCTGCAGAAACCGTCTGCACCTCCGGCACCCTCGACATCACGGTCCAAGTGCTTTCCGGCCTGAAGCCCCCGTTCAGCCCCGTGCTCGAAGGCGGTCCGCCTGGTGTCGTCATCGAAGGATTGCCCGCCACGCTCAGCGGGCCCGGGAGCTTTACGTTCACGGTGTCGAACCTGCAGGGGGTCACCGGTCCGTTGCATTGGACGCTCCGCCTCGATGCCGTGGGCAACACGGTCCGCGAACCGGTGAAGTTCACGGTCGAGCCCAGCGTCCTCCGGTATGCCGACTTGGATGGCGACGGCTACGGGGACCCGGGCGCTCCGGAGTTCGGCTGCGGCGAGATGCCGGGCTATGTGAGCAACGGCGTGGACTGCGACGACAACCGCGACGACGTGCATCCGGGCGCTGTTGAAGTGTGTGACCTCGTGGACAACGACTGCGACGGTGCGGTCGACGAGGGTTTTGCGGTGCTGGAGTTTTTCGCCGATGCTGATGGAGATGGAATCGGCAACGGGGCGGTTACTACGGTGGCTTGTACCGTTCCGCCGGGGTATTCCTCGGTAGCGGGAGATTGCAACGATCTGAATGCCAGCGTGTATCCCGGGGCGGCGGCGACGGGTTCCGGATTTGACAACAACTGCAACGGCGTGTGGGATGCGGGCGAGCAGGGCCCGTGTCCGGGCGACTTCAGTGGCAACGGCGACGTGAGCGTCGAGGACCTGTTGCTCTTCCTCGCCGCGTTCGGATGCACCGCAAACTGTCCGGAAGACTTGAATCTCAACGGAATCGTGGAGACCGGGGATTTGCTGGACTTTCTCGCCGCCTTCGGGCTGCCGTGCCCCGACTGAGCCGTTCGGTTTACTTCGCCGGCGCGCCTTCGAGGGCTTGGCGCCGCACCATGGCCGCATACGGCCCTCCGGCCTGCGCCAAATCCGCTGGCCGACCCTCCTCCACGACCCGTCCTCCATCGAGCACGACCACCCGGTCGGCGTGGCGCAAGGTCGACACCCGGTGGCTGATCATCAGCACGGCGGACGACCGGCTGGCTTCCTGCAGCGCCTCGAGCAGCGCCTCCTCCGTTTCGGTGTCGACGGCAGAAAGGCAATCGTCGAGCACGAGGAGGGGAGGTTTGCGCATGAGGGCCCGGGCGATGGAGATGCGCTGCTTTTGGCCGCCGCTCAGGTTGACCCCGCGTTCGCCGAGCAGGGTGCTGTAGCCCTGGGGGAAGCCCTCGATGTTCCGGGCGACCTGGGCAGCTTCAGCGGCGGCATGCACCTCCTCCTCCTTCGCCTCATCGACCCCGAACGCGATATTCGCCGCGATGGTGTCGGAGAAAAGGAACACATCCTGAGGCACATAGCCTGTCGACGCCCGGAACCGGTCCAGCGGAATGTCGGCCAGCGGCACCCCTCCGTACCGGACCTCGCCGGACGTCGGATCGAACAGCCGCATCGCCAGCGCCGCCACCGTCGACTTCCCGCTCCCGGTCCGCCCCGTAATCGCCAGCGTCTCCCCCGGTCCCACCCGGAAACTCAGGCCCTCGAGCGCCCGAATCCCCGTATCCGGGTAGATAAACCCGACCTCCCGAAACTCCAGCACACCCGGCTCGGGCGCGTCCGTCCGCTGCCCGGCATCGACCAGCTCCGGTCCGGCGAGCAGGAAGGCGTTGATGCGCGCCATGGAGGCTTCTGCTTTTTGGGTCAACGACGTCACCCACCCCACGGAAGCGAACGGCCACGTCAACAGGTTGACATAGAAGACGAACTGGAAGATGTGGCCCAGCTCCAGCGCTCCGGCGGCCACCCGCAATCCCCCGACATAGATGGTCAGAATGGTGCTCAGGCCCACCAGCAACACGATGACCGGCCCGAACAGGGCCTCCGTCCTTACGAGTCCGAGCACCCGGCCCTTGTACTCGTTCGCGTCCTGCTCAAACCGATCGGCCGCATCGGCCTCGCGGTGATAGGATTGCAGCACCCGAATCCCGGCGATGTGCTGCTGCACGAAGGTGCTGAGCCGGCTTTGTTGGGTTTGGACGCGGTCGCTTTGGCGGTGGATCGTGGCGCTGATGAAGTAGATGGCCACCGACATGAGCGGCAGCGGCAGCAACGCGAAGGCCGTCAGCACGGGATCGATGTACAGCATGGCCCCGATGACCAGGACCACGAGCACCGCGAGATTCAGCGTATACATGACCGCCGGCCCGAGGTACATCCGCACGTGGCTCACGTCCTCGCTGATCCGATTCATCAGATCGCCCGTGTCGTTGCGCTTGTAAAATGCCGCGTCAAGTCGCTGATATTGACCGTAAATGCTCTCTTTCAGGTCAAACTCCATGCGCCGCGACATGACGATGAGGGTTTGGCGTGTGAAGAACAGAAACAGCCCCTTCACCAGAAATGCCCCGATGTACAGCGCCGCTTGCCAAACTGCCAACCGCCCCACCCACCCCCGCACCTCCTCCGCACTCCGCACCACCTCCCCACCTTGC
>JBMTYE010000150.1:0-4652 GCA_049454255.1 Flavobacteriales bacterium | reverse complement strand
CGAGAACCAGGGCAATGGGAGTTTTATTGAGCGTGCCGCCGAGGTGGGGTTAGATATCAAGTTGAACGCGATGAGCAGTACGGTGGGAGACTTCGACCGGGATGGGGATATGGATGTCTATGTCACCGGAGGATTGGAAGGGAATCGGTTGATGGTTAATGTGGATGGGATGTTTGATGAATTCCAACCCGTGGCCGGGTTGGATTCGATCCAAATCAATTTGTTGTGTTGGGCGGCGTGCTGGATGGACGAGGACAACGACGGTTGGGAGGACTTGTATGTGGTGACCGGGTTCACTGACCCTACCGTTTACCCGGATGTGTATTCTGAATACGATTTGAAGGACGTGTTTTTTCGCAATCTGGGCGGTCATTTTTACAATGTTTCAGATTCTGTGCTTCAAGCCGTAAACGAGCTGGGATTTGCGGCGGCGCCTACGGATTGGAACCGAGACGGTTTTCTGGACTTCATTTCCCATCGGGTAGGAACACAGGCCACGGTACGGCAAGGCACCCCAAATGAGAACCACTGGCTGCGCGTCCGGCCTGTAGGAACGCAGAGCAACCGGGATGGGGTGGGCACGAAGGTCCGGATCTGGACACAAGGCGAGCAGCAGTACCGGATGGCGTTTGCGGGGGAGAATTATTTGGGCCAAAACAGCCGTTGGCTGCATTTCGGTTTAGGATCACACACCCACGTGGATTCGCTTGTAGTCGTTTGGCCTTTAGGCCTGGAAGAACGGTACTACAACGTGCCTATCGATACGGCGTGGGTAATCTATGAGGGCTTTGCGCACGATTGCCCGCCGGGCGCTGCATGTCCCGGTTGCACGTATCCGGCGGCTTGCAATTTCGACGAGACGGCGAACGAGGACGATGGTTCGTGTGATTTTTCGTGTTGTTCTAGCCCAGCTGCATGTGGTCCTGGCACGAGTTGGTCGCAGGCATTGCAGATGTGTGTAGCCGGCTTCCAAAGCACAGAATGCCATGCGGATTTGAATGATGATGGGTCAGTGACCGTAGGGGATTTGATGCTCTTTCTTTCCGCATTTGCTGGGACCTGCGAGGAATGAAGCGTAGGATGTAGCGTACTTTCGCCGCATGCGACACATGCTGTCTGATGCAACGTCTCTGCTGCGTGACCGACGAAGCATTCAGCCGGAGCGCATGTCGACCCGGCCCGTGCACCGGGAAATTCTCGAACTCGCCCTGACAAATGCCACGTGGGCTCCCAGCCACGGGATGACGCAGCCGTGGCGGTTTGTCGTGTACCACGGTGATGGAGCTCAGCGCATCGGGGCTCAGCTCCCGCTCTGGTATGTGGCGCACGCTGGCGAGAAGGCCTCGGAGCGTAAGCGGCTGCAGTTGGAAGATCGCGCGGCACGGTTGCAGGCGCTGATTGTCGTCGCAGTGGTTCCAGATCCGACGGGGCGTATAGCGCTGGCGGATGACCGGTTAGCGACCGCGTGCGCGGTCCAAAACCTCCACCTGACCCTCACCGCCCAGGGTGTCGGCGGCTTTTGGTCCACCCCCGGCTTCTTGCACTTGCCGGCAGTCCGAGAATTTGCTGGCCTGCCTGACGATGCTGAAGTGCTGGGCCTCTTCTATGTCGGTTATCCCGAAGGCGAGTGGCCGGTGGGCGTCCACCGCAGGCCTCTGGAATACGTCACCACCTGGTTCGACACGTAACGGATTAGGGGAGGATTACCCGCACTTCTACGCCTGCGGTTGTGAGTCCGCTCCAAAACCGCACCGATGCCGTCGGATCACTCCCCGCCGCCCACGCCGCCTCGCCCCAACGGTTGCGCGCGAGTTCTTGGCTGAAGAAGCCGCCCAGATAGAGGCCCCAGGCGTCTGGCGCTGAACGCCACGATATCCCTACTTCGGCAGAAAGGGGAACTGCCCAGCCCCGAAGGCGGCTTTCCCGTGCTATGAAGCTGTGGAAGGTGCTGTCTGCAGTCGTTGTCTCGCCGGATGCAACGGCATCGCTGGGCATGAAATCGAGCACGGGTCCGAGCAGCAGGTGCACTGCAGTGGTCGAAGTGAGCGGCACACGGGTGCCTGCAAGGACGGGAATGCGGTACCGGACAGTCCTGAGGACGAGTTCTCCTTCCGTTCCGGAGGCATGGCGCAGGGACCATGTGCTGCGCAAGCGCACGAGTTGCAGGCCCGTACTCCACGACCACGCACCCTGTGTGGGGGTCGTGATACGCGCTCCGAATCCGGATCCCCACGAGGGCTGCCAGAGGCACGTCAAGCCATCGGATTCCCCAGGAATGTCCTCCACGCCGGCCCAGGCTGCAGGTGCAAACCCCGCGAGACCCCATTCGAGGATGCGGCTTTCTTGGCTTCGTGCGGCGGTCCACGCACCGGCAAAGGCGAGCAGCACGGCGACAAGGGTCACCACCAGTACCGTCCAACGCAGGCCGTTGTGGGGGATGAAGGGTTTGCGGTGGGCGGCGATGACGGCCATGTTGTGCTGGTGCGCCCGTTTCAGGTAGTCCTTGTGGATGCCGAAGAGCAGTTCATCGTCCTCCTCGTGGGATTCAAATGGAATGGAATCCCCGATGCAGCGCTGTTTGAAGTCGGCCGCCCGCGCGGGATCGCGGAAGGCAAACACTTCATAGCGGTTGTCCGCCGGGTGGGGAAAGTGGTTCGTGAAACGCACGGCTTAAAGGTACTGGAATGCAAAAGCCCCGAAGTGCAGGAGCACCCGGGGCTTTCGAAAGTTCGGGAGGAATCAGTGCGCTGCCTCGCCTTCACCTGCTTCTGCCGTAGCATCAGCCGGTGCCGCGTCAGCTGCAGCAACGATGTGGAAAGCGAGGTCGAAGTTCGCATCGACGAGGATTTCGCCGACGAGACCGAACGACACATCGTACAGAGAGCGGTCCACCGTCACAACGCCATCCACGGTTACCGTGCCAGCACTGGCAACGATGGTCGCTTCGCAGGAGACCGGGTTCGTCTTGCCCTTGATGGTCAAGTTGCCCGACACACGGTGGGTGGCACCGTTTGCCAAGGTAGAATCCGGAATCGCGCTGACGATTTCAAACGTTGCCGTGGGAATCGAATCAACAGCGAAGAAGTCAGCTGACTTCAAGTGACCGACAAGCGAGTTCATTTGGGCCGTATCTGCAGCGAGATCGGTATTCGTGATGGTCGTCATGTCAATCGTGAACGAACCGCCACTGACAGTGTCGCCAGACATGATGAACGCACCTTCACTGATGGCGATGGTTCCCGTGTGGGCGCCACCGATTTTCGTTCCAGTCCAGGTCAAAGATGAAGCCGCGGCGTCAACCGTGTGGTTTACAGGTGCAGAGGCGACAACAGTTTCAGCGTTGTTGTCAGAGCCACAGCCATAAACGACAATTGCAGCCGAAGCTGCAATTGCTAAAGCGCGAAGATTCAGCATTTTACTGTATCGACACAGAATTAGTGAGCAACCGTTGCGTCAGCAGCTTCTGTTGCAGCAGAATCCGTTGCGGTGCTGTCAACGTAGGTCTCCTCGACAACCGGAGCTTCGACTGCGGTAGAGTCAACAGCGGTCTCGGTGGCTTCGGTTTCGCCAGAGTTGCATGCGGTGAACGCCAGAGCGGCGAAAGCAACCGCGAAGAGGAACGGGAACTTGTTCATTGAACTGAGGTTTACAGGATTTAGGTCTTGTTTGCGGCGGCGAAGGTATTCATTCCCTCGGATTATGCAAGATTGCGATTAGAGAAAATTAACATCGAGGAATGAATGCCCGTTTTTCTTCGGTGAATGCTTTGACAATCAAAGGTAATCCAATGTGTTCTGTGTACTTAGTTCGGAGCCGAAAGGATGTTCCGCACAGCTGTGCTGATGGACTTTCCGTCGGTAGCTCCGGCGAATTTTGCGCTTGCGGCGGCCATTACGCGTTTCATATCAGCCATTCCTGTGGCGCCGAGTTCCTTCACCAAATCCGTCACAGCGGTTTGGAGTTCTGCTTCGGACAAGGGAGTAGGCAGGAAGGAAGCAATGACTGCAGCTTGAGTACGCTCCTCGAGTTCTAGGTCCGTACGCCCGGATGCGGCGTAGAGGTCAGCGGATTCGTTCCGCTGTTTCAGGAGTTTGGCGAGCACTGCGAGAACAACAGCATCTTCTGGCTCTCCGCTAGCTCCCTCTTTCGTTGCCTCAAGAAGCAGTTTCGATTTGATATCGCGCAGTGCTGCGAGGCGCTCCTTGTCTTGCGCCTTCATTGCGAGCTTGATCTCCTCAGATATGCGGGCACTCAGGGCCATCAGTCGACGTTGTCGTGCAAGAAAGGGTTGTCATTGCGCAGTTCGATCCTCCGCTCGCCGTGTTCGTCGGTTTCCTCCGTCAAGGCGAAGCGACTCACTTGGGTAGCGGTCGATGGTGCGACGTCATCAAGGACCACATTGCGACGCTTGTAGGCCGGCTCGTTTTCGAGGTCTGCAATTCCTCCGGGAGATTTGAATCGACGCGTATACATCTGGAGACGTTGCGCGCGAGCGAGTTGGCGGCCGAGGAAATCCTCCTTCTCAGCAGGCGGCTCCGTCCGTGAAATCGGCGGTGGCGGTGGGGAAACGGGTTCCACGCGCGGTGCCGTCGCCTCCGGCCGGGGTCCTTCCCAGGGTTTCCACGAGAGGGATGGAGGGGTTGAGGTTGAGG
>JBMTYE010000149.1:0-4663 GCA_049454255.1 Flavobacteriales bacterium | reverse complement strand
GGGTTCGAGGGTGACCCTGCGGCGGCGGCGGCGCAGCGTGCGCTCGATTTCAACCAGGGACTGGCCTTCCAGAACTATGCCCTGATCACCGATCCGAACGTGTACGAGTTCTCCGACATCGACGCGACCGAGGACCACGTGAAGATTCAGCAGATCAACGACTTCTTCATGTTGTTCGATTTTTCTGCCAAATGGGACATCGTCCCGACTATGCTCACCCAAAGCCACGAGCGGGTCATCCGCGGCTTCATGGGCCAAACCACGGCCTTCCTCAGCACCTACATCCGACCGGACGTGACGGTCATGGGCGAGACCCGCAACGCCCGCTCAGCGAAATACATCCAAGGCGTCCTCGGCGAAGGCCAATGGACCTACTACGGCGGCCACGATCCGGAAGACTACCGCCACCTGGTAAACGACCGGCATACCGACCTGAGTCTGCACCCAAATTCAGCCGGCTACCGCTTGATTCTGAACAACATCCTCTTTCCTGCGGCGAAGAAGCAGGAACGGAAAACGTAAGTCGGGGGTCAGGATTTGACCATCACCGCGAGGGTGAACAGGAACAGGCCGCCGGCCCGTTCGTCGAATTGGTAGTCGAGGGGGCCTTGGGCCTTTTTCGCCATGCTGAGCAGGCCGAGGCCAGCGCCGCCGCGGGCCGTGATGCTCCCGTCGCACAGCACCTCGACATACCGGCGCCGCAGCTCTTCGTGGCTCATGCCGTTGACCTCGACGAGCCGGGCCCGGAGTTCGGCGGCCATTTCGAGGTCGACGAGGTTGCCGGCTTGGATTTGGTAGCCGAGCGGGGTCCGTTCGAGGGTCAGGAAGAGGTGGGTTTCGCCGCGGTCATCAACCCAGCCGTGGCGGACCACATTCTCGAGGCATTCGATGAGCACATTGGCAATTCTCCGGACCTCCTTTCTCGAGCCCCCCGCACTCCACACCCCCCGTTCTGCAAGCATGAGCAGCGCATCGGACGTGGCGCCGTCGAGCGAGCCGGTGTAGCTCAATACGACATCGCTTTCCACAGCATCCGCACCTCTCCCGTGCAGCGTGCGCTGCAAGGCTTCAAGCAAGGGAGGGCGGGTCAACTCAGGCACGATGGAGGCAGGTTTGTCTACGAATGTAACTAAAATATCGACGAATCACATCATTTTCCAGACGAGGTCGCGGTGAATGTCGTGGCGCCGTGGGGTAAACATACCTCATCTTCAGCGATTTAGGCACGAAGAGCCCTGCGACTTATTCACGAAGTTGTGAAAAGTTCACAGGGCTCTTTAGTGACACTTGGATGCGGTGGACCTCAGTCCCGCGGCCGACGCACAGTGCGCTCGGGAACGAGCAGGACCCCTTCCGGCGTCCGGATCATCTCGTAAAACAGCGGGTGGAGGTAGTTCAAGGTGCGGGGAAAGGGCCGCTGTTCGAAGCGGCACCGCCAAACCGTCAACGCCAGGCGCTTCAACGTAAACCACGCATGGGTGTTGAAGCCGTCCGGTCGCGCGAACCGTTCGATCCAGGCGTGCGCATCGGCAAGGGTCCGGATGGAGGACGGGGCCTCGAGGGCGATGGGGTTGAGTGGAATGGACATGTTCGTATCGTTTGACGGTACAAACGAACCCACCCACTCCGCAATGGATTTACGTAGTGAACTTTTTTCCGAAAAAAATCACGAATACGCGGCGAGCGCGGTCCGCAGCGTTTCTGCAATGCGGGAGCGCAGCGAGTCCGGCGACTCGATGACCACTGCGGGGCCGAGGCCCAGAATGAACTGCACGAGTTCGAAGCTGGGCTGCACGTTCAGCCGCACTTCCCAAACGCCGGGCGACCGCTCGTGCAGGCGTTGCGAGGGGTGGGCGGGCAGGGAGCTGAGGTAGCGCGCCTCGACGGCGGTGCACCGCAGCACGATCTCTTCCGGGGGAGTCGGCAGGCGGGTGATGCCGAAGCACGCCGCGAAGTAGGTGCGGCCGTCGAACTCGGGGCGGCGGTCGAAGGTGGCGTCCGTGGGGGTGACGGCCGAGATGCGGTCGAGACCGAAGGTCCGGAAATCCGCCCGCCCCGCGTCCCAACCGACGATGTACCAGCGGTTGCGGTATTCCTTGAGCAGGTGCGGGTCGATGCGGTGGGACTGGATGGGGCTGCCGTCGAATTTGGTGTGGGCCAGGTCGACGGTGCGGCGTTCGCGGATGGACTCGAGCAGCGGCGCGAGCCATTCGGGGCCGTGCGGCGCGGGGACGGCCTCGAATTGCACAAGGTCCTCAAGGCCCGCGGTGTCGAGGCTGGGCGCGATCGAAAGGCGGTCGGCAATTTTTGAGATAGCTGCGCCAAACTGGCTAAAAATGGGCACATCGCGGTACTGTACCAGCGTCCGCGCCGCAAACCGGATGGCGTCGAGTTCGTCGTCGTTCAGCCGCAATTCCGCCACAGAATACTCCGGATCCGTGTAGTGGTAACCGTGGTTCCGCCGGCAAAACGCGATGGGCGCATGAAAGCCCAGTTCGGTCTCAAACCGCATCGCATACAGGTCCTTCTCGATGGTCGACAGGCTGATGGCTCCTCCTCCGGCATCGCCGTACAGGGCCTCCTCACAGGCCTCGCGCAGGTCCTCTTTCGTCGGATAAGGGCGCGCGGTGTTCGTCAAACACCGGTCGATGATGCGGTACCGCAGGAGGGCGTACTTGTTGAACGGCATGGCGTCAGGTGAACTGTGCGAGTACCGCTTCAATCCACCGGGCCGCCGCCACGGCGATCGGGAGCACCACGAGGGCGGGCAGCAAGTCCGCCATCCGGAACGACCGCACCCCGACGAGGTCGAGGCCCAGCGCCACCAGCAAGATGCCACCCACCGAGGAGAACTCGGCGGCGGTGGCGGCCTCCATTTGGCCTCCGGCGGCCGCGAAGGCCGCCGTGAGCACCCCCTGCACCACGAGCACCCCCGGCGCGGCCCACAGCACCCCCCGCCCGAACGCCGCTGCGAGGAACGCCGCAGAAATTCCGTCCATCGTGCCCTTCACCAGCAGCACCCCGGGTTCGCCGTGCACCCCGTCCTCGAGGCAGCCGATCACAGTCATCGACCCGGCGCAAAACAGCACCATCGCCTTGAGGAAGCCGCCTTCCTCGCCGCCGCTCCCCCACCGGCGTGCTAGGCCGTCGAGCGCGCGTTGCAGGCCGAGTGCGTTGCCGAGCAAGATGCCCGCGAAGCAGGCAAAGAACACGGCGAGAGGCTGTTGCATGCCTGCGGCCATCCGGATGCCGAGCCCGAGTGTGAAAAGTCCTGCCGCTACGAAGGCGGCATCCCGTCCCGATTCCGTCAGCCGACCGCGGAAGGCCAGTCCCACCGCCGCTCCCAGCGCCACGGCCGCTGCATTGTACAGGGTTCCGACCATGGCCCCAAGGTACGCCTCAGGACGGGGAGGTAAAGTGCAGTCCGACGGTAATCGCTCCTACCCGCTGCTCCTCTGCACCTTCGAAAAAGGGCACCATAGGCAGTTCGATGACCAGTGCGACGTTTTGGAACCCGGCCTGGAATCGGGTATTCACGGCAAAGCGGTTCACCCCGAAGCCGGAGTACTTTTCTTTCCACGCCACCCCCGCAGCATCCGTATAGGTGCGGCGGTAGCTGCTGAACAGTTTCAGGCCGCCGACTATGCCTACAGCGGCATGGAATCCCTTTCCCGGCTTCTTCGATGTGCGGAAATCGAGCATGAGCGGAACCCGAATCCACCCAGCGCGCAACGCATTGCGCCTGATTTCGATGGAGTCGACTGGGACTGCTTCTAACCCGGTCGTTCCTGCTGGATCGCTGAATGTCAGCCGTTTTCCTTGCTCCACGGCGACATGCCAAACGTCCATGCCCACCCCGGTTGTCAGGCCTAGCTGCTTGCCGATGAGGCGCTGGCGGTAGGAATAGGGGTTGATTTCCATGCGCCAATTCGACAAGATGCGGTCGTCTGCGAAGGCCCATTCGTTCGGCGTTCCCCACGCCTCTCGCACCGGAAATCCCATCGAAATCGGTTCGGGAGACTGGTAGAAAAGGCTGGTTCCGAGACTCATTCCTTTCCACGGGCCGTGGTCTTTGCGCGACCCTTTGTGCTTCTTTTCCTCGCTGTCCGGGTCGTCTCCGAACATAATCATCAGGTCTTCAGCCGTTTCCACACCTTCGATGGACTGTTCGAGACGTCTCAGATCTTCCTCCAGTCCCTCAAGTCCTTCCAGGTCAAGTTCGACTTGTATGCCTTTCCCGACGACAGAATCGATCTCAACAAGCAGGCTGTCCTCGTCTCCACGCATGCGCACGACGATGCGCTTTTCGATGCGAAGGGTGTCTTTCCCGCCTGCGTCGACGGTATCCGTGACGAGGTGATGTGTGCGTTCACCGGTTGCAGCGATGCCGCTCGAAGGCACACATAGTGAGGTGGTTGCGGCGAGTGCTGCCGACCAGAAATAGCGATTGAGGGGCGTGTTCATGGAGTATGATTTTCAGAGGGGAGGGCGGCAAGAATCTCGTAATTGCCGAGGTAAACGACCAGAATTTCAGGTGTTTCTGCTGGCCTGCGCCAGCCAAACCGCCCAGCAGTGCGCTCCGCGATGGCTTCGCCTAGGGCGCGGAGGAAAGGGGGGCGTGGGGGAGGTTGAGGACGAGGTTGAGGTTGCGCGGCTTCGCCGC
>JBMTYE010000148.1:0-4675 GCA_049454255.1 Flavobacteriales bacterium | reverse complement strand
AAGCAGGCCGCGGAGGTCGTGAAAAATGTGGCGCCGTGCGCCGGGTGTTGAGGCCGGATAGACCAATTTTGCAGCATGCACATCCACAACTTTTCGGCGGGCCCGTGTATCCTGCCGCAGCAGGTGCTGCGCGGCGCGGCAGATGCGGTCCTTGACTTCAACGGCATGGGACTGTCGCTCATCGAGATCTCCCACCGCACGGCGGAGTTCGAGGGGGTGATGGAGGAGGCGCGGGGCCTGGTGCGGGAGCTTTTGGCCTTGCCGGATCGGTTCGAGGTGCTGTTTTTGCAGGGCGGAGCGACGCTCGGGTTCTACACCGTTCCGATGAATTTCCTGCCGGAAGGCGGCAAGGCTGCCTACGTGGACACCGGAACCTGGGCCGCTGGCGCGATCAAAGAGGCCCGACTCGTGGGCACCACCGAGGTCGTCGCCTCTTCTGCGGCGTCGAACCACAACCACATTCCGAAAGGGTTCTCAGTGCCGCAAGACGCTGCCTACCTGCATGTTACCACGAACAACACCATCTTCGGAACCCAATACCACCCCTACCCGACGGCCGACGTCCCCCTGATCGCCGACATGAGTTCGGACATCTTTTCGCGGACGTTCGACCCGGAGCAGTACAGCTGCATCTACGCTGGCGCACAGAAGAATATGGGTCCCGCGGGAACGGTCCTCTACATCGTCGACCGGGAAGCCTTGGGAAAGACCGGCCGCAAGCTGCCGACCTACCTCGACCTCGCCCAGCACATCGCGAAGGACAGCATGCTGAACACGCCGCCCGTGTTCGCGGTCTATGCCACTCTGCTCACGCTGCGGTGGATGCGCGAACAAGGTGGAGTCGCCGCGCTTGAAGCCCGCAACCGAGCAAAAGCGGAGCTGCTGTACGCGGAAATCGACCGCAATCCTCGGTTCCAAGGCCATGCCGTTCCGGAAGACCGGTCGTGGATGAATGCGACGTTCACGCTGACCGAAGCGTCGGATGCGACCGCGTTCGACCGCGCGTGGACCGAGGCGGGCATCAGCGGCTTGACCGGGCACCGCTCCGTGGGAGGCTACCGCGCATCGATGTACAACGCACTTCCGCTCGAGTCAGTCCAGGCCCTCGTGGACGTTATGGCAACCTTCTAACTCCTCTGCAACCATGGTTATTCTCGCAAACGACGGCATCAGTGCTGCCGGGCTGACGGCCCTGCAGGCCGCAGGCCACACGGTGTTCACAGAATTCGTTCCGGCAGAGGATTTGGCGGGGTTTATCGAGGAAAACCGGGTCGAATGCCTCCTTGTGCGCAGCGCGACGAAAGTGCGTGAACCCTTGATTTCAGCGTGTCCTGGCCTCCGTTACATCGGCCGGGGCGGCGTAGGGACCGACAACATCGATGTCGCCTTCGCCCAAGACCGCGGCATCGTCGTCTTCAACACGCCGGCGGCGAGTTCGCAGAGCGTCGCGGAGCTCGTGATGGCCCACCTCTTCGGTCTCGCGCGGTTTTTACACGATAGCAACCGCCGGATGCCGGCAGCTTCCGATGCGGCAGCCTTCAACGCCCTGAAAAAGGCCTACGGAAAGGGCACGGAACTCCGTGGCAAAACCTTGACCGTCATCGGATTCGGCCGCATCGGCCAAACCGTCGCCCGCTACGCACTCGGGTCCGGCATGAACGTCCTCGCCGTCGACCCGAACCGCTTCGCCGCTGGGGACCGCTCGGTCGCCGTCGACGTACCGGTAGGACCGCACACGGTGACGGTGGAGGTCCCCTTGGTCTCGCTGGCCGAGGCCTTGCCCGCAACGGATGCCATCACGGTCCATGTCCCGGCGGTGGGTACGCCCGTCCTCGGCGCGGCGGAATTTGCCGCCATGAAAGCTGGGGTGCTCGTGGTCAACACGGCACGGGGGGGCGTTGTGGACGAGGATGCGTTGCTGGCTGCACTTGACAGCGGAAAGGTCCGTGCGGCGGCGCTCGATGTGTTTGTCGGAGAGCCCGCACCGCGCGAGGACGTTTTGGCCCATCCCCGCATCTCGCTCACTCCCCACACGGGAGCGGCGACGGTCGAAGCCCAAGACCGGATCGGCGAAGAACTCGCCTCCATCATCGCAGGGTTCAGCGTTCCTGCATGAGCGGAAAGGTCAGGCCCTTCCGGCTGCTGCGGCCCGCGGCAGACAAGGTGCACCTGGTGGCGTCGCGTTCCTATGTGACATATTCCACTGAGGAACTGCGGGACAAGCTCGAACGGAATCCGTTTTCGTACCTGCACGTCATCAATCCCCACAGCTCGGATCCGGAGGCGCACGCTTCTGCGCCGGAGCGGGGGTCGGAGGCGTTCTTCAGAGATGTCCGTTCGGAGTTTCATCGCTTCCTCGAGCGGGGATGGCTGGTCGCGGAGGATGCGCCCACGGTGGCCATTTACCGCCAGGAAACGGAGGAATTCCGGTGCACCGGCTGGATTGTGGTGCTCGATGCCTCCGCCGTTGCTGACGGCATCCTGCGCTTGCACGAGCAAACCCTCGAAGCGCGGGAGTCGCTGTTTGCGCGGTACCTCTCCGTCGTGGGGTGCCAGGCGGAACCGGTGCTGGTGGCTCGGCCGGAAGGGGCTGTGCCCAACGCTGCGCTGGATGCTGGCCTGCGGGCCATCGAGCGGGAGCGGCCCGATTTCGATTTCAGCACCGCAGACCGGGTGCGCCACACGGTTTGGATGTGCGGGCCACGGACGGCGCAGGCCTTTGCTGACGGGCTCAGCGCCTTGGATGCGTTGTATTTGGCCGACGGGCACCACCGGGTGGCGTCCACCCTGCAGGTACCGGAGGCCGGAGGTCTGCTGGCCTACATCATCCCCGAGGAGGAACTCGTCGTGCGTGCCTACCACCGCTCGGTGGTGAGCGATGGGCTGCTCCCGGAGGATTGGCTTGCCCGCCTGGCGGAACGGCCGGATGTCGCGTCCATCGAACCGCTCGGCCTCGCCCCGCTCGCCTTCGGGGAAATCGGCGTGATCCATGCCTCGGGCCAGTTCCGCATCCAGCTCCGCGACTTGCGCCCCGACCGCATCGACGCCGGTTGGCTCGAAGAAGTGGTGCTCCAGGCCCACTTCGGCATCCGCGATTCCCGCAACGATTCCCGCCTCACCTACATCCCGGGAACCGAACACCGCCCAGACCTCGCAGCGCGCGCGGCCCAGCATCCCGACCGGACCTACTTCGAACTCTACCCCGTCCCCACCTTCCAAATCAAGTCCATCGCCGATTCCGGAGGCCACTTCCCCCCGAAAAGCACGTGGATCGAGCCCAAACTCCGCAGCGGGCTGTTCCTGCACCGGCATGGGGAGTGAATGCGGCTGCGCCGCAGAACGAGAACGGGTGCGGCTGCGCCGCACAGAACAAGAACAAGAACGAGAGCGAGAGCGAGAACCGGTGCGGCTGTGCCGCACAGAACAAGAACGAGAACGAGAGCGAGAGCGAGGTTGAGGACGGGGTGCCGCCTGGGTGGACTAGTTCGAAACTCAAACTGTAAACTGTAAACTAGCGGCGCAGCCGCGTAAACTGTAAACTAGCGGCGCAGCCGCGCAAACTCAAACTCAAACTCAAACTCAAACTCAAATGGAATCCCTCCTCCGCCTTCGGGAACAAATCCCTTCCCATGTGACGTTGGTTGCGGTGAGCAAGACGCGGCCGATAGAGGATTTGGTCGAGGCATATGCGGCGGGACAGCGGGATTTTGGCGAGAATCGCGTGCAAGAATTGCTGGAAAAGGCGCCGGGGCTGCCGGCAGATGCGCGGATGCACCACATCGGCCACCTCCAAACGAACAAGGTCAAAGCCCTGCTGCCCGCGGTGTATCTCATTCACGGCGTGGATTCGGAGCGGCTGCTTGCGGAGGTGGGGAGGCGGGCGGTGGAGCGCGGGCAGGACGCGGAGGTGCTGCTGCAGGTGCACATCGCGCAGGAGGAGCAGAAGTTCGGGTGGGATGGGGAAGAGCTTGACCGGGAACTCGAGGCGGGCCTGGCCGGGCGGTATGCAGGAGTGCGGGTACGTGGCCTGATGGGGATGGCGACGTTTACGGACGACAATGCGCAGATTCGCAGGGAGTTTCGGGGGCTCAACGGGGTGTTTGAGCGGCACCGCGCGGCGCACGGGTGGGACGTGCTGTCGATGGGGATGAGCGGCGATTGGGAAATTGCGGTGGACGAAGGATCAACGCTCGTGCGGATCGGCAGCGCAATCTTCGGGGGGCGTTAATTTGCGGGCATGAAACGACTCGTGTGGATTTTGGCGCTCGCGCCGGTAGGGGTTTTCTGCCAAACGCCGACCTCCATCGAGGCCGTCGAATACGACCCCGCGGGGGACCGGTGGTTCGTCTCGAATGGCAACTCGCTGCTGGTCACCGGCGGTCCGGGGGAGCCGTGGGAATTGTTCGGGTCGGCCGTGGCCTCGCACGGCATGGAAGTCGTCGACGGCATGCTCGTGGCCATCGGCAACAACACGGTGCGGGCGTATGGGCTGGAGGATGGGGCGTTGCTGGGGAGTTTGGCCATTCCCGGCGCTTCCTTCCTCAACGGCATGGGCAGCCTTCCGGGCGCGGTCGTCGTGAGTGACTTCGGCAACGGGCGCATCCACCGCATCGACATAACTGATCCCGCCGCGATGCAGGCGCTCCGGCGCGGCCTGCGGTGGGTCGAGGAGCAG
>JBMTYE010000147.1:0-4676 GCA_049454255.1 Flavobacteriales bacterium | reverse complement strand
TCCTTTACTTTGTATGGCAGGGTCGTGGTGGTCGTGCTCATGTTCATGGCGTGGGAATTGAGGCGCAAAAATACGGAATTCAGCGGTATGGCAGGGTACTTTCGCGGAAATGCAGCCTGAATGCAGCATAGACGTGCCTGGAGGACAGCTCTGTGTCCACAGCGCGTCCCCGGCACCTGAAGTCCATGGGGCTCAACGGTTTCCCTTCGGAGGCGGTCGGCTGCACGAACGTGCCGCCGTCGACGCCGCCCTGACCGCCCTCGGTCTCCCTGCCGCCACCCACCCCGTAGGCCACCGATCGAACGGCGCCCCCCACTTCCTCGACCCCACCGCCCCGTCCTTGTCCGCCTCCCACACGCGCCTGCTTGACGGCCGCATCGCCGCCGCCGTGTACGTCGGCACGGCCGGCATAGGTGTGGACATCGAAGTCCCCTCCGATCGGATTGCCCGGGTGGCCCCCCGCGTCTTTCATCCGGACGAACTCGCGGCGTGCGGGTCGGACCTGCAACGGCTCGGGGTGGTGTGGTGTACGAAAGAGGCGACGTGGAAAGGCCGCGGGCCTGCCTTAGTCTTCGCCCACGACGTGGCCGTCGCTCCAGGGGAGCTCGACCGCCTTCCGGGGGAAGGTGGCTGGATCCGCGGAAGGTTCCGGGGGGAGGCCGTGCGGTGGTGGGCACGTGCCACGGAGGATTGGTGTGTGGCCGTGGGGCCGTTTCCGGTGGAGTGATCCGACGAGAATGGGCATGAAAAAAGGGGCCATCGGGCCCCTTTTTCTATCGCAAGCCGCAGCGCGGCACGAAATCAATGCTCGATGCCCTTGTGGCGGCGCTCGGAACTCACGGTGAGCTTCTTGCGGCCCTGGCGGCGGCGTGCGCTCAGCACACGACGTCCGTTCGCTGAGGCCATGCGCTTGCGGAAGCCGTGCTTGTTGCGGCGCTTCCGTACTGAGGGCTGAAAGGTCCTTTTCATCGCTTCCCAATCTCAAATGAGGGGTGCAAAGATAGACAGCTTGCTCTGAACTCCAAACCTTCGGGACGTAATTTCGCGGCATGGAGGATGCAACACCCCGCGCCACGCGGTTTTCGTTCCGCCGCATCGGCGCGCTCGGCGGGATGGGAACCTACCTCCGCCCCCACCGCATCGGCTTTGCCGTGGGCGTCGTGCTCATCAGTCTCAGCGGCATCCTCACCCTCGCCGTGACCCGGTTGTGGGGCGAGCTGGGCGGCATCGGGGTCGGCGGGGCGGAGGCCATGGAAAGCGGTTGGAAGCGGTTCGTGCCATGGGAGGTGGAAAGCCTCGGCGACGTAGGCGCGCTCATCGCCATCGTGCTCGTGATCCAAGCCGTGCTCAGCTACCTGCGCGTCCTGCTGTTCGCACGCATGACGGAGGACATGACCTTGCGGATGCGGAACGATGCCTTCGCCGCGGTGATTTCCCTGCCGATGGGATTTTTCGATAAGCGCAGCGTCGGCGACCTGAACAGCCGCATCTCCGCGGACATTACCGCAATCCAGAACCTTCGCCGAGCTCCTGCGCCAACTCATCGTCGTCGTCGGGGGCATAGCCGCGCTCCTCTATTTCTCGGTCACCCTCACCCTGTTGATGCTGGTGACTTTGCCCGTCATGATCCTGGCCGCCATCGGGTTTGGCCGCTTCATCAAGCGGCTCGCAAAACGCACCCAAGACGAAGTGGCTGAATCGAATACGGTCGTCGCGGAAGCCCTCACCGGCATCGTCGGCGTCAAGGCCTTCGCGAACGAAGGCCTCGAGCAGGCGCGGTATGCGGACCGCACGTCGCGCATCCGCACGCTCGCCCTGCGCGGGGCCGTGTGGCGCGGCGCATTTTCATCGTTCATCATCCTCTTCATCTTCGGCGCCATCACGCTGGTCATCTTCAAGGGGGCCGACCTGATGGCCGCGGGCGGACTGGCGAGCGGGCATTTCCTCTCCTTTTTGCTGATGACCGGTCTCGTCGCCGGCTCCATCGGCGGCTTCGCCGCGATGTTCTCCGCGCTCCAAAAAGGCCTCGGCGCCATCGAGTCGCTCCTCGCGCTCCTCCGCGAACCCCGCGAACCCATCACCCCCACCCACCCTCACCCTCAACTTCAACCTCAACCTCACCCTCGCCCTCACCCTCAACCCCTCACTGTCTCGTTCTCCTCCGTCCACTTCCACTACCCTACCCGGCCCGAGGTCGAAGTGCTCGACGGCTTCACGCTCGACATCCGGCCGGGGGAACAGGTGGCGCTGGTGGGGGCATCGGGCGCAGGGAAATCGACGGTAGCCGCGCTATTGCTGCGGTTCCGTGAGCCGACGGCGGGGGACTTGCTGATCGACGGTAAACCCATTGCATCGTTCCCCCTCACGGACTACCGGAACCGGCTCGCCTACGTGCCCCAAGAAGTGATCCTGTTCGGCGGTGATATCCGGGAGAACATCGGCTACGGCCGGCCCGGAGCGTCGGATGCGGAAATCGAGGATGCGGCGCGGCGGGCCCACGCGCTGGACTTCATCCGCGGCTTCCCGGAAGGCTTCGCGACCCGGGTCGGCGAGCGGGGCGTGCAGCTCTCCGGCGGGCAGCGCCAACGCATCGCCATCGCCCGCGCCATCCTCCGCAATCCGGACCTCCTCGTGCTCGACGAGGCGACGAGCGCGCTCGATACGGCCAGCGAGTTCGAGGTGCAGGCGGCGCTCCACGAGCTGATGCGCGGAAGGACGAGCCTGGTCATCGCGCACCGGCTGAGCACCGTACGGGCCGCGAACCGCATCGCCGTGCTCGAGGCGGGCAAGGTGGTCGAGGTCGGTTCGCACGAGGCGCTGATGGAGGCCGGCGGGGCGTACCGAAAGCTCGTGGAACGGCAGGAGTTCGTGGCGTAGCGGGGGGCGTGCGGGGTATATTTGGCTTTCGCAGAAAAGAAAAATGAAAAAAGCACTCATCACCGGGATTACTGGCCAAGACGGCTCCTACCTGACGGAGTTGCTGCTCGCAAAGGGCTACGAGGTGCATGGGGTCAAACGCCGCGCGTCATCCCTGAATACCGCGCGCATCGACCACCTGTACCAGGATCCGCACGACCCGGAGGTGCGTCTGCGGCTCCATTACGGCGACCTGACGGACTCGACGAACCTCATCCGCATCGTGCAGGAGGTGCAGCCGGACGAGGTGTACAACCTCGCGGCGATGAGCCACGTGAAGGTGAGCTTCGACACGCCAGAATACACCGCAAACGCGGACGGCATCGGGACCTTGCGGTTGCTTGAAGCCATCCGCATCCTGGGCATGGAGCGGGATGTCCGCTTTTACCAGGCGTCCACCTCCGAGCTCTACGGGCTGGTGCAGGAGGTGCCGCAGCGGGAGACCACGCCGTTTTATCCGCGCAGTCCGTACGGGGTGGCGAAGCTGTACGGGTTTTGGATTGTCAAAAACTACCGCGAATCGTACGGGATGCACGCCTCGAACGGCATCCTCTTCAACCACGAAAGCCCGCTGCGTGGGGAGACTTTCGTCACGCGCAAAATCACGCGGGCCGTCGCCCGCATCCACCTCGGCATGCAGTCCGTCCTCCACCTGGGCAACCTCGACGCCCAACGGGACTGGGGCCACGCGCGCGATTACGTCGAAGGCATGTGGCGGATGCTGCAGCAGCCCCACGGCGACGACTTCGTGCTGGCGACCGGGCGTACGACGTCCATTCGCCGGTTTGTCGAGATGGCCTTCGGCGAGGTGGGGGTGCAGGTGGTTTGGTCCGGGAGCGGGGCGGATGAGGTCGGACGCGATGCCGCCACGGGCGAGTTGCGGGTGGCCATCGATCCGCGGTATTTCCGCCCGGCCGAGGTCGACCTGCTGGTCGGCGATCCGACGAAGGCCCGGGAAGTGCTCGGCTGGAAGCCGACGGTAGAACTCGAAGCCCTGTGCGCCGAAATGGTCGCGGCCGACGTCGCCTTGTTCGAGCGGGAGCGCTACCTGCTGGCCGGAGGACACTCCATCACCCCAGCCGCCGATTGACGCCATGACAAACGTAGAACGCAGCATTCAGCGGTACCGCACCGCCCTGGCCGACATCGAAACGGCCCGCGCGGCT
Organism: Flavobacteriales bacterium; assembly: GCA_049454255.1. Taxonomy (GTDB): domain Bacteria; phylum Bacteroidota; class Bacteroidia; order Flavobacteriales_D; family Sanyastnellaceae; genus CAMCYM01. The sequence continues at coordinate 594 of JBMTYE010000147.1, read as the reverse complement.
TGGCCCGACCTCCGCGAAACCCTCGTCCACACCCTGGAGTCGGTGAGCCGCTCCTGCGGCATCACGTGGACCGTCGAGGTGAACGAGGTCTTCACCCACCGCGAATCCGTGGTGGCGAACCTCGGCCGCCGCCCCTCCCCGTTCCAATTCAACCCCGACGCCGCCTACAACCGGCTGATGCAGAACGACCGCCAACTCATGAAAGAGCACGGCGCGCTCATCTTCTCGCAGCTCCCGAACGGATCCATCTCCGCGTGGATGCACCTCCCGGCGTGCGAGGGCATTACGGCGGAGGATGCACCGACGGTGGAGCCGCTGGGCGATTGGTCCATCGAGGACGTCGACACCGCCGCCATCGACCGGACCATCTCCGCCTTCTTCGACCGTCTGGCCAAATGGGAACACGACGAAGCCACCTCGACCGACCCCATCGGATTCCGGTTCGGAGCCGGGGACGAGGGGGAGGGGTAAGGCGCGGCTGAGCCGCAGTCCGAGGTTGAGGCTGAGAACGAGAACGGCGACGCTCCACGTCGCAGAACGAGGACGGGCGCGGCTGTGCCGCGGGGGAAGAACGAGGTTAAGGACGAGGTTGAG
>JBMTYE010000146.1:0-4705 GCA_049454255.1 Flavobacteriales bacterium | reverse complement strand
GCTGCACCGATCCTACCGCGTGCAATTTCAACCCGGAGGCGAACTTGAACGATGGGACTTGCGTGGAGGCGGGGTGCACAGACCCGGCGGCGTGCAACCATAACCCGGAGGCGGGGTGCGACGATGGGTCGTGTGCACCTGCGGGTACGGTGCCGGGGTGCATGGAGGCAGCGGCGTGCAACTACGATGCGGCGGCGGTGTGCGCGGGGCCGTGTGTGTACCCGCCGGCGGGGAGTGCCGATTGCGGGGCGGGGGCGGCGTTTTGTGGGGAGGGGATGGTGTGGGATGCGGCGCAGCAGACGTGCTTGATTGATCCCGCGTATGTGGCGGGGATTGCGGCAGGGGCGGCGCAGGGCGCGTGCGGGCCGTGGACGGTTTGGGACGCAGGTGCAGGCCAATGTGTGGGCGCGGCGACCCCCGCATGTGCCTCGGACCTCAGCGGCAACGGCTCGATCGGCATCGAGGATCTGCTGATCCTGCTGAGCGAGTTCGCGATGATGTGTCCCTGAGCGAGGTCAGGGGCGCTTGTACGCGGAGCGGTGCACGCCGGCGACGGCGCGGCCGGAGGGGTCGTTGACGTTTGCCAGGGAGGCGCTCCATTCGAGGGCCTTTTCCGTGCTGCAGGCGACCGATTTGCCGCCGGGAACGGTGGCTGCACATGCGGCGGAAGGGAACAGCCGTTCGAAAATCGTGCGGTAGTAGTAGCCCTCCTTGTTCATGGGCGGGTTGATGGGGAAGCGGACCGCAGCGCGGGCGAGCTCCTCGTCGGTCACGTGGGCCTCGGCGAGGTCCTTGAGGGCGTCGATCCAGCCGTAGCCGACCCCATCGGAGAACTGCTCTTTTTGGCGCCAAACGATTTCCTCGGGCAGCACGTCCTCGAAGGCCTGGCGGATGATTTCCTTCTCGATTTTGCCGGCGCCGCCCATCTTGAGGGCCGGGTCCATCCGCATCGCGAAGTCGATGAAGGGCGTGTCGAGGAAGGGAACGCGGGCTTCGATGCCCCAGGCCATCATGGACTTGTTTGCGCGGGAGCAGTCGTACTTGCTGAGCGCCAGCACCTTGCGGACCGTCTCCTCGTGGAACTCCCGCGCGTCGGGCGCCAAATGGAAGTAGAGGTAGCCCCCGAACAGCTCGTCGGCACCCTCGCCGCTCAGGACCATCTTGATGCCCATCGCCTTGATTTGGCGCGCCATGAGGTACATGGGCGTGGAGGCTCGGATGGTGGTCACGTCGTACGTTTCGACGTGGCGGATGACATCTTCCAGCGCGTCGCTCCCCTCCTGAATGGTGAACGAAAGGCTGTGATGCACCGTCCCGATGTGTGCGGCAACTTTCTCTGCGGCAGCCACATCCGGGCTGCCGGCCAAACCGATGCTGAAGCTGTGCACCCGCGGCCACCACGCCTCCGTCGCCCCGTCGTCCTCCACCCGGTTCCGTGCGAACTGCATGGCGATGGCAGACACGACCGACGAGTCCAGGCCACCGCTGATCAGCAGTCCATACGGCACGTCGCTCATCAAATGGCTCCGCACCGCCGCCGTCAGCGCCTCCCGCACATCGGCCGGAGTCGCCGCCACCTTCGGATGCGTGTCCCAATTCATCCAGTCCCGCACGTAATACCGCACGGGCAGGGCATCGGCCGAGCTCCACGTGTGCCCCGCCGGGAACTCCTGCACGTCCACACATACTTCCGCCAGGGCCTTCATCTCCGACGCCACCAGCAACCGCCCCTTCCGGTCGTGACCGTAGTAGAGCGGAATGATGCCGATGGGATCGCGGCCGATGAGCCATGCCCCGGACGCCGGCTCGTACAGCACGAACCCGAACATCCCGTGCAGGTGGTGCACACACCCCGCGCCGTGCTTGCGGTACAGCGCGAGGATCACCTCGCAGTCGCTGCCTGTTTGGTACGGAAAATCCGCCGCCTCCCCGGCGCGCAATGCCTTGTGGTTGTAGATCTCCCCGTTCACCGCGAGCACCGCCCCGGTCTGCGGATCGCGCAACGGCTGGGCGCCGCTCGTCACATCCACGATCGCGAGCCGCTCGTGGGCGATCACGGTCCGGTCATCCTGGTAGATCCCGCTCCAGTCCGGGCCCCGGTGGCGCTGCATCTTCGAGACGGACAGGACGGCTGCACGGTCGGCCGCATCGGTGGCGGTCGCATTCAGGAGGGCGGCAATGGAGCACATGGGCGTACGTTGAGTTGTGCCGTGCTTACGCTGCACATCTTGGGGAGGTTACACCCTATTTTCGTGGCCAACCTGTACGTCATGAACCGCATCTTCCTCGCCTGCACCCTGGCCCTCGCAAGCCCCCTGTGCTCGTTCGCTCAACCTCAACCTCAATCTCAACCTCAACCTCGCACCGTTGCGCACCACTTCATCGTGGATTTGGCGCCGGGGATTGCGGCGGAGAAGTGGGTGGAGGCGTGGGGTGGGGGAGTGCGTTTGGAGCGGGTCCTGTCGCAGCCGCTGGGCATCGTGCTCGTGGTGGCGGAAGGGGAGGGGAAGGACGATGCCGCGTGGTTGCGGGCATTCCGCGACCACCCCCACGTGCACGTCGCCCAATTCGAACACTACATCACCGAACGGGTCACGGTGCCGAACGACCCCGGATTCGGGCAGCAATGGCACCACGTGGAGTCCGGCGACCACGACATCGACAGCGACGAGGCGTGGGACATCACGACGGGCGGCTCGACGGCAGCGGGCGACCGCATCGTCGTCGCCGTGCTGGAAACTGGCGGGTCAAACTTCAACCACACGGACCTCATCGGCAACCACTGGGTGAACATCCACGAAACCCCGGACAACGGTCTCGACGACGACGGCAACGGCTACGTGGACGACTACAACGGGTGGAATACCACGGCGGGCACGGACAACGTCGCCGGTGGCGGCCACGGAACCAGCGTGAGCGGGATGATCGGGGCGACCGGGGACAACGGGCTGGGCGGGGTAGGAGTGAACTGGGACGTGGAAATCATGCAGATCGACATCGCGAACGGGCTGACGGAATCGAATGTGATCGCCGGGTACGAATATGCCCGGGCGATGCGGGCGCTGTACAACGACACCGACGGGTCGAAAGGGGCCTTCATCGTGGTGACGAACGCCTCGTGGGGAATCGACTCCGCGGACCCGGCGGACTTCCCCGTGTGGTGCGGGTTTTACGACGCGCTCGGGGCGGAAGGGGTGCTCAACTGCGGGGCCACCACGAACTCGCCGTTGAACGTCGATGTTCAGGGCGACATGCCCACGGCGTGTGCGTCGGACTTCATGATCTCGGTCACCGCTACGGACGACAACGACGTGCGGACTTTCAGTGGCTATGGCGCGACGACCATCGACCTCGGAGCGCCGGGCGACAACGTCTACCTGCCGGCGGGCAATTCGAACTACAATTTTACCAGTGGCACCTCGTTTGCCAGTCCATGTGTGGCGGGAGCGGTTGCGCTGGTGTACAGCGCGCCGTGCACGGAATTAGCGGCACTCGCGGTGGCAAATCCGGAGGCGGCAGCGCTCCTCGTACGCTCTTACATCCTCGACGGGGTGGATCCCGTGAACAACCTCATCGGCGAAACGGTGACCGGCGGTCGACTAAACGTCTACAACGCTCTGGCCCTGGCCCTGGGCAATTGCGGACCCATCGTGTGCGAACCGGGGACGTTTGAGGCGACGTTTGCCTGCTCGTACAATCCGGCAACGGATGCGGTGGAGGCGGATCTGCTGGTGTTTGCGGAGTTGCCATCGTTCTTGTGTGAGCCGGATTCGTTGTGTCTTGCGGTGGGGAGCCAAGGGGAGTTCGTGTGCGGGGTTTGGCCGGCCGGCGGCCTCCTCGAAGGAGTGCCGTCGGGCGCGAATCTCTACGCCTACTACACTGTGCAGGGCCTCGCATCGGATACGCTTATCCTGGAATCGCCGGATTGCGCCGCGGCCATCCCCGGGTGCACGGATGCAGCGGCGACGAATTTCGATCCGGCGGCCACCTTCAACGATGGCTCGTGCGATTATCCCTGTGAAAACGTGGTGTTTACGTTCCTGACGGACTGCTGGCCGGAAGAGTCGGGCTGGCAGATTGTCGCGGCAGATGGAACGGTCGTCGCGTCCGTTGCAGAAGGGGGGTACGCGGACGATGCCACGGAATATGTTTGGGAAGGCTGTGTGCCCATCGGCTGCCATACCCTGGTCGTGACGGATGCCTACGGTGACGGAGTCAATGGAACCCAATGGGCGAATCTGTGCGATGTCGACGGTGATTTCTACCTTACGGTGGGAGGGGCCGTGGCGGCTGCCATGGCCGAGCCGGACTTCGGCGAGCAAATCGAGCTGCCGTTCTGTTTGCCCGTGGTGCCGGGCTGCACGGACGCGGCGGCCTGCAATTTCGATGCAGCGGCCACGGCGGATGATGGATCGTGTGTGCTCGTAGGCGCAGGAGCCATCAGCGGTCCGACGTCGCCGATGAGCGGTGTGGCGGTCGTCTACACCTATTCCGGTCCGGCGGAGCACAGCTATGCGTGGACCGTTACGGGCGGAACCATCGTCGGCGTGGCCGAGGGAGTGGGTGTGGTGAGCGTGGAGGTGGTGTGGGGCGATGGCGTGTCGGGGGGTGCGGGCACCATTGCGGTCACCGAGGACAACGGTGCGGGCTGCGTCGGAACGGCCACAGGCACGGCCATCGTGGTCCTTCCGAACAGCGTGGCAAA
>JBMTYE010000145.1:0-4777 GCA_049454255.1 Flavobacteriales bacterium | reverse complement strand
CGCCCTCGTTCAAGCGGAAAGCGTTTGGCCCGACCGGAGTCTGCTCGTGGGAAATCCGGCGGTACGCAAGGGTGAAGTTTCAGACGCGATGCTCGCGCACAAACGCGAGGGCACAGCACTCTATGCAGCTCTTCCTGCGGACATGCACCGCAGCGCTCCCGAGTGTTCCTCGCTTTCGGAGGATCCGGGGAACCGGCCCGAGGACTTTCCTGTCTTCGAAACGTGGGCCGCCCGCAAGCGCAAATCCTAGGCCCATGGGGAAGTCGAAGAACCGCGAACTCCGACTGAAGTGCTTTACTGTCCGCGACGACCGGTGCGCCATGAAAGTCGGAACGGATGCCCTCGTGCTCGGTGCGTGGGCTCAACTTCCCCCGACGGGGATGCCCGTTTTGGACATCGGCACGGGCTGTGGGATTTTAGCGTTGCTGGCTGCACAGCGCGCCCCGGATTCCTCGGTCGTTGCTATCGAAGTGGATGAAGAGGCCGCTGAACAGGCGCGTCGAAACGCGGCATTGAGTCCATGGCCGTCCCGGATTTCCGTGCAGCATGTGGATTTTTTTGACTTCGTGGGCCTTGAAGCATTCAGGAACCACTTCGGTGCGATTTGGGTCAACCCACCGTACTTCCGAGAAAAGCCGACATCTCCTGATCCGGCCCGCACCCGTGCCCGGCACGAATCGGCTCTGCCGCTGGTCGACTGGTTGCCGGCGTGCACACGGGTGTTAGGCAAGGAGGGAAGCCTGTCTGTAGTTTGGCCGGTGGATCGCGAGCAGGAGCTGATCGACGTGGCCGATTCAGCTGGACTTTCCCTGTGCCGACGTCTGTACATCCGTGGCCGTTTCGATCGACCGGTTATCCGGCTCGCTGCCACATTCATCCAAGGATTCGGACCTGCAACCCCTACAACCGAGGAAATCACAGTCGAAACTGGTCTCCGGGAAAACGGCATGCCCCTCAGGAGCGAGGCCTATAAGGCGCTTCTAGCGCCCTTTGTGCTTCAGGTGTAGCGCGAGGGCCTTGCTCAGGCGCCGAGGATGTGGCGAAGCTTTTCGACCTGAGCCTCCCAAAGCTCGCGGGCTTCTTCTACGTCTTCCGGTTCAGAAAAGTCCGTCACTTGCAGGCTGTGGTCACCGGTCATCGCGTCCGTACGGATGCGGAATTCAAAAAAAGCGTCTTCACTAGTCGGCATTCCTTCAATCCACTGAAAGCGAATCCACTCGTCCCGCTTCATGCCGACTAACGAGGCGATTGCTTTGTCATCCCCCCACGAAAAGCAATACTGGCCGTTGCGCAGGCTCACATCTTCACAAAACCACTCCGACAGACCGCTCGGGGTGGAGACCATTGAGAACAATACTCCCCGGGAGCTCTTGATGCCAAACTCGCATTGGAACTTGACGAGGGTGGACGAAATCGCATGCAACATTTTCCGAATATACGTCGAAATTCACTCCCCTCAGGTATATTTGCGCCCCCGAAACGGAACGGCGGGATAGCTCAGCCGGTTAGAGCGTACGACTCATAATCGTAAGGTCGAGAGTTCGAGCCTCTCTCCCGCTACTGAAAAGACCCTTTCTGAAGGGTCTTTTTTTATGTCCTTCTCGAGCCACAACGAAGCAGTACAGTACAAATGAAAACGGCCGCCCGAAGGCAGCCGTTTCGCACATGTTCTTAGTCCGTTATGCTCTTCAGCGATCGCGCTGCTGGCTTTCGTTGCAACGAATCGGACGGCCCATGAGGTTCTTGCCTTCCATGGCCTCAATGGCCGCTTCAGCTTCCTCTCGGTTCGGCATTTCCACAAATCCGAATCCGCGGCTACGCCCGGTCTCACGGTCATGGACAACTTTAGCACGCTCCACGACACCGTGGGCTTCAAATGCCTCGCGCAAGGCCACGTCATCGACGCCCCAGGCGAGATTTCCAACGAAAATGTTCACTATGATAGACAATTGATGCCGCGAAGGTAAGCACGAACCCGCTCGAAATGCGGAAATCCCAGAAAAATCGCGGAATGTTTAATGTAGGGTCAGTGATCTTCTTCTTTCGTTCCGGTATTCTCCCGACGGGGTGGGGGAGGAAGCCCCTCGAGACGAGCCAGAATCTCAGCCATCTGTTCAGCGCCTACTTGTTTAGCAATCACCTTTTTATCCACATCGAGGAGAAACAGCTTCGGGGTAGCATACACATCGAACGTGGTCCTGAAATTCAGGCTCTTCAGTGTGGTGATGCCAGCATAGATGAGCTTCGATGCACTGTCCTGTGCGTTGATAAGCGGGTTGTCGCTGACGTGAATCCAGTCCTCGAGCTTCTTTTCGCGAATGAACTTCTGCCACGGATCCGGTTCGAAATCGTTCCCGATGGCAAAGATTTCAAGTCCTCGCGGTTTCCATTCAGCGTAGATATCTTGGAGGATGGGAAGTTCCTTCTTGCAGTGGCCGCAGGTACTTTCCCAGATAACCATCAACGTATACTTCGCGTCGACGTCATAGAGCGAAACCCAGGATTCTTGGTCGAGACCCGGCAGGATGATGTTCGGCACTTTGTTGCCGCAGAGGGAATTTGACAAGTCTTCAGCTCGGTCGAGCACTTTCTGCACTTGTTCCGGCTTAAGCCAAACCGCCTTCCCCGTGCGGTAATACCGTTCCGCCATGTCGTAAAACACTTTGTCCATGCACATGATTTGGCTGGACTCGCTCGTGAACGTAATGTAGTGGACCACGTACTTGAACATGTCCGGATTGCCCACGGTACGTGCGATAAGTTTATTGCCCTCTGCGATCAAGGTGTCTGGATCTTGCGGCAACACGCGGGTCCACCACCGGTCGAGTAGGGAGTGGAAACTGCCGTCCCGCACGAGCCGGGGATCTGTGAAGTCCACGCGGTCCCAGTAGTGGTTACGGTACCAGCGGTACTGCAATTCCTCGGGATTCGCAATCATTTCTGGTACCGGAGGAATCTCGGGCTCGACAATCATGTTGAGGAACTTCGCAAAAAGCATGTTCGGAGATTCCTGCAGGATGCGTTTTTGCTCCGCAGCAACCTGCTTCCCCATGGCCTCCAGAGTTGTTCTTGCCTGGGCTTTTGCGTCATCCGCAGCCGTGGAATCTGCCAAAAGCGCTTCGTGCGGTTTCGCCTGCTCACGCAAACCCGAGAGGAAGAAAAGGTAGTCATAGAACAGCTTGTTCTCAGCACTCTCGAGAACTTCCATGTACCGCGCCGGATCTGCAAGTCGGGTTTTCAACCGAACGGTTTCATTCACCCCCAGGAAATCAAAGTACTTCGGGCCGGGGAGCACCACCGCATACTTGCCCCATTCTCCTTCGCTCCGGCCTTCGAAAACGACCTTGCCCTTCACGTCGGCGACCGCAGTGTCCGCATAGAACATCTTGTCGCCGAGGTAATTCGCTAGATAAACCGTATCGCCCTTCAGGCCCTCCACCGTGATTTCGATGCTGGTGGGTTTCGGTTTTTGGGCTGCCAAAGGCAAGCTCAATGCCCCGAGGGCCACAAGTCCTAGTCCGACTACTCGCTTCATTTCTGTCCGCTTTGACTGGTGCTAAAGTACGCGGGCAAACCGCGCTACGTTGCGTGCAAAGTTCACAACGAATGAGAATCGGGCACAAAAAAAGCCGCCTTTCTGGGGCGGCTTTTTCTGCAAAAGCGGTTCGCTTAGTGCTCTACAATGAGTCGCTGCATGATGCGCTGACCACCTGTGGTCAACTCCACGAAGTAGACACCGCTGGGCAGATTGAAGTTCACCCGCTGGCCCCGATCGAGACCATTCATCCGCTGCTCGTAGGCGAGCTGCCCGTTCAAGGTGCGGATGCGGACAGTTCCCTCAGTGGTGTTGCTTTTCAGCACGATGGCATCGCGTGCGGGGTTCGGGTAGAATGACAGCGTCGGTCGCACCGGGGCTGCTGCGGGGACTTCTCCGATGGAACTCGGAACGCCTTCTGCAATGGTTACACCGTCAACGTAGTATGAACCCAAGGCAACGCCGTCGCCGAAGCCGAAGAAATTAATTCCTCCGAACGGCGAATCGAAGACGAATGAACCCATGTCCGTGCTGTTGATGCGCATTGTGATCGCATCACCGTCCATGTCCATCACGTGGTGCATTTGGAACCAGGTGTCGAACGGAAAGCTGCCTGTTGCCACCTCAGCGGCGTCTTTTACGACCGAAATCGAGCCATCGGTCCCGAACGTGGCTTCAAAGGCCCAACCGATTCCTGGGGTCATGTCCTCCTGGAAGTTGTAGTACCCTGAAGCTCCGCTCGGAATGTACATCCAGAAGGAGCAATCGTAAGCTCCTTCCGTGAGGCCGGCAAGCATGACCACATCCATGGGGCCGCCTGCAGCTGCAGTTTGGTAGATATGGAGGGATTTCGTGCCTTCTTGAGCAAAGTCAGCAGACACTTGAGCGTCCGCTGTCGTGCCCTCCTGGCCTGCAGTCCAGGTGGTCCAAATGGGGCTTGAGCCCACGTAGTCGCCCACGTTGAAGCTCTCAAAGCCTTCCGAATAAATCACGGCTTGCGCCTGAAGGCCGAGGGTCAGGGCGCCCAAGGCAGCAGCGAGGAGTAGAGGTTTTTTCATCAATCGAGAATTTCTGGCAAGAAACAAATGGTGATGTGGCGAATATAAGGAACGGCAGGGAGAATTCCTACCCGTTTGACGTTCATTTGGTCCATGGAATGGACAGGAAATGTGCGAAAACTGGAGCCCCAAGCGTTGTCCTCAGCCCCGAATCACTACGCTGTCTCCTACCTCTGGAAAGGCG
>JBMTYE010000144.1:0-4842 GCA_049454255.1 Flavobacteriales bacterium | reverse complement strand
GCTCGGCCGACCGCCGGGTGGCCGCCAGCGACACCGTTTCGCAGCGCTCGCCCTCGGCTTGGAGCAGGAGTTCCGGCGTCGCGCCGAGCCAAACTCCACACGACGGATGCGCGATGAGGTAGACGAAGGCGTCGGGGTGGTCGGCACATTTGGCACGAAAAACATCTTCCGGCGGAAGGGCATCCGCGGCTGCGACAAAATCGACGCGCGCGCAGACCACCTTGTCGAGCGTACCGGCGGCAATCGCCGCCAAACCCGCCTCGACCGCCGCCTCGTGCTCCTCCCGGCGGGTCCGATCGGCATGGCCCGCCGCAGTGGCCTGCAGACCATCTAGTTCGCCAGCTTGCGGCATGGACGTTTCGACCACGCGACCGCGCCAGGTGCAGGACGGCGTTGTGGCGTCCGCGGCGAAGGGTCCGAAGTGGATGAAGGCATCGCCCTGCGCGTCCGGCAGCAGCGTGAAGACCCGGTTCTCGCCCGGAGCCCGCCACCACATCCGCGGCTCAGCCATGGGCGGGCACGAGCATCACCGTCAGCCGCGACGTGCACACCAGCGCCCCCGCATCGTCCACCAGGTCGATGTTCCAAACATGCAGCCGCCCGCCCCGGTGCACCAGCCGCGCCGTCCCGTGCACGTAGCCGCTCCGGACGCCCCGCAAATGGTTCGCATTCACCTCGATGCCCACGGCATGCCGGCCGTCCCGGGCCGCGAGGTGGTGGCTGCCGACCGACCCGAGGGTTTCCGCCAGCACGACACTTGCCCCGCCGTGGAGCAAGCCGTAGGGCTGGTGGGTCCGACCATCGACAGGCATGCGGCCGGTCACGCGGTCGTCGCCGATTTCCAGCACCTCAATTCCCAGCACGTCGCCGATATTCGGTCGCATCGGCCGCTCGATTTCCTCCTGCATGTCCGGCGTAGTTTTGGCCAAAAGTACTCCCCACGTGAACGATCTGCCCTCCTCCCCGAAACCGCATGTCCTCCTGGCCGAGGACGACCCCGCGCTGCGCCGCATGCTGCGTCTCAACTTCGAGCTCGAGGGCTGGCACGTCATCGAGGCGACCGACGGCCCCGAAGCCCTCGAAGCGGTGCGCAACCGCCGGATCGACTGCGCGGTGCTCGACATCATGATGCCGCGGCTCGACGGCCTCGCGGTCTGCACCACGCTGCGCCTCGAAGGCCACCGCACGCCCATCCTATTCCTGACCGCGCGCAATGCCGGGCCGGACCGCGTGGAGGGCCTGCGGACAGGGGCGGACGATTACCTCGGCAAGCCGTTTGAACTCGAGGAGTTGCTGCTGCGCGTGCGGCGGCTGCTCGCCTTGCCGGATGCTTCGCCCCCGGCCGAGTCCACCGTCTGCACCTTCGGCGCGGGTTGCCGCATCGACTTCGCGGCCTACCGCATCGTCACCTACACCGGCGAGCAGCGCCCCATCTCCAAACGCGAGGCGATGCTCCTGCGCCTCCTCACCTCCCGCGCCGGCGAGGTCGTTTCCCGCGAAGACATCCTCGAAAAGGTCTGGGGCTACGACGTTTACCCCAGCACCCGCACCGTCGACAACTTCATCCTCGGTTTCCGCAAATACTTCGAGCCCGATTCCCGAACGCCGGTCCACTTCTTCTCTGTGCGGGGGGTGGGGTACCGGTTTGAGTTTGGGGGTTGAGGACGAGGTTGAGGGCTAGAACGGTTTGGTGCGAACGCAGTTCGCACGCACGCCACATGCAATTAGAACCCTCCGGGGACGATTAGGGGAAAATATAGCTCAACGAGAAGACCAGTTGTAGCGAGCTTCCGGATGCATTGACGGTGACAGATGTGGGATACGGATTCGACGTCGACGTGACCCTGTCCCACAAATTGAGCTCCATACCCGTCATGTAGTCATTGTCAGACAGGAGGTCGGAGTTGTCCAAATCGTCTTGGTCCCAGAGGTAAAACCCTACCAATTGATCCGGCTGGGTGAGGACAAATGGCAACCCATCCAACGTGTTGTAATACAGTGCCCCGCCGGTAACATTGTAATACGATTCCGTCCAAAGCATTGTACCGAAGGAAGGTTCGATGACAAGGTACGGATCCGCACCTGTTGACGTCCCGAAAAGTGGACTGTCCCAAGCAGCGCCGCCATTGTTTACTGGATACCCGCTCACACCTACCGCTTCAATCACGATGTCCACAGCGGTATCAAATTGCCCACAATCTTCCCCTACAAACCCCGGAGGGCAGTCACATGTTCCATCCACACACTCTCCTCCGTTCAAGCATTCCACAATAAAGCACGGATCCACCTCGCCAGTCGCTTCATCGATATGGCAATAGGCGCCCGTCCACCCTGGAGGACATGCGCAAGCCCCATCTTCGCAATAGCCCCCATTCAAACAGTCCTCCTCAATACAAACGTCGCCGCATCCAAACCCAATGGCAAGTGACAGCAGCAAGAAACCACTCCACAAATGGGCAGCGTACTTCATAGCAGGTAGCCTCGTTTGAGGTTTGAATCTTCCAAAAAACCAATGCAATCTTAACGAGCGGCTAATTCTAGACCAAGTAAAACGGGCTCTCAAAAAAAATTTAACGAATGGAGGCAACCCTGCAGGTTGACCCTCGTCATAGATGCAGACACGGTCAAACTGTGTTGGTTTCAATTTCTTGCAGGTTAAAAGGAAGGGGGCCCAAAGGGGTTCCCTTCCTTGTTTTCTGGCCGCGGGCGGAGGTCCGCGCGGAAGGGGGACGACGAACTTCTCGGCGAAGTACGGCTGGGGAAACCAGTCGGAAATGGGGAAGAGGCGGTGGGGACGGCCGGATTCGGCCAGTTCTGCACCGAGGTCGCCGGAGGGATCGCCGCCCTTCAGGAGGAGAAGGCCGTTCGGGAGGGCGGAGAGGGTGCGGGTGGGGTGGAGGGCGCGAGCGACCCAGGGGATGAGGGTGGAGGTGCGGGCGACGGCGCGGCTGACGGCGAAGTCGAACGGGCCGCGAATGTCCTCAGCGCGGCCGTGGAGGGCACGAACGTTGTGGAGGCCGAGGGCCGAGGCGACGGCTTGGACGACCTTGATTTTTTTGCCGATGCTGTCGACCAGCACGAATTCGACGTCGGGGCAGGCGATGGCAAGCGGGATGCCAGGGAAGCCGCCGCCCGTGCCCACATCGAGGATGCGGCTGCCGGGGGCGAAGGGAACGGCGCGGAAGACCGCCAAACTGTGCAAGACGTTGTGCTCGACGAAATGGCCGAAGTCCTTGCGGGAGATGACGTTGATGGCTGCGTTCCATTCCGCGTAGAGCGGCTCGAGGGCGTCGAGGCGGGCGGCTGCTCCCTGCGGAAGGCCGGGGACTGCGGCGCCCCAGTCGAGGAGTGAGGGGGAGCTCAAATCGTGGGGCGCGTTTCGCGCAGAGCCTGGAGCAGGATGTCGCGGGCGCGGAAGAGTTGGGCCTTGACCGTGCCGAGCGGGAGGTCGAGCTCGGTGGCAATTTCTTCGTAGCTCTGTTCCTCGAAGTAGCGCAGCTCGACGAGCCGGCGATAGCGGGGCTTGAGCTGGGCTACCACTTCGCGCATTTTGGCCTCGCGCTCCTTACGCTCCAGCGACTCAAACGGATCCGGATTCCCATCGCGCACGTGGATTTCCATCGAATCGCCGTCCTCGTTCGTGTAGCCCGCGTCGAGGGAAAGCGCCTTGATGCGCTTCTTCCGGATGAAATCGATGGCGTGGTTCGAGGCAATCTTGAAAAGCCAGGTCGAAAACGCGAAGGCCGGCGTGTACTGGTCGAGGCGCTGGAAGGCCTTGCTGAAGGTCTCGATGGTCAAATCGTCCGCATCGTCCGCGTCGAACACCATGCGGTGAATGAGGTGGAAGATGGAGTCCCGGTAGTGGGCCATCAACTGGGCGTAGGCCTTTTGGTCGTTTCCGCGGGTGGCGCGCAGCACGAGTTCATAGTCGCGCCGGGCCTTGTCGGAGAGGTTCGGGTTTACGTCCATGGGTCATCAGCCGGCGACTGCCGGGACATGTTGAGCGGTTCGGTGGGTGTTCGGCTCCTACGTCTGCCTGCCGTCCATGCTGCGCTGGCTCCTGGGATTGCCCGGCCTGCCGCCACGGCAGGCCCGACCAAACCCGCCCACGCCGCACGTCCGTTCAGACCCGTCGTTCGGGCGAACGCATGCAAGGTAACCGCCTGCACCACCCACATAGCCGCTGCAGCACCGGCGACTATCCCCAACGCGGTGTGGACAACCTCACCCGCTTGAGCCGCCTCCAAGCGTACCACCTCCACCCCTGCCCCCACCGCACCCGCCACGACGAGTGCCGGTCGCCACGCCAGGCGCAGCAGTACCGGCACGGGATAGTGCGGCGCCGTGGAGTAATGCCGACGCTTGCGGCGGCCCCATGCCGCCAAACTGCGGGCCGGCGCCGTCACAGTCGCCGCCTCGGGCTGCGGATCGGCCACCACGCGCAGTCCCGGCCGTGCCCGCAACCACGCCTGCAGCGTCAAATCGTCGTCCCCCGAGGCCACCCCAGGCGGGCCACTTGCACGTGCCTCGATTGCCAGGTCACGCCGAAAAGCCCAATTGCGCCCCACGGCCATGTAAGGCCATCCCCAGCCCGTCGCCGCCACATAGCTCCGCGCCACCCTAAGATCATCGGCTAACTGCATCCACTCCACTGCCGAGCGAGGCGCCCCCTCCCCCACCGGCAAGCTCACACCCGCCACCACGTCCGCCCGTCCCTTCCGCAGCGGCCTGCTGAGCACCTCGACCCACCCCGGCTCCAGCGGCCTGCAGTCGCTGTCGGTGGCCACCACAATCGCCCCGCGGGCCGCCGCCCCGCCGGCCGCCAGCGCCGCCCGCTTTCCC
>JBMTYE010000143.1:0-4872 GCA_049454255.1 Flavobacteriales bacterium | reverse complement strand
CCGACGACGCGAAACTCAAGGAACTCTATCCGACTGCGCTCAAGGAGTCGATGAAGTACGCACTCAAGTTTGTCAAGAAGGACAAAATGAGCACATACGTCCCTGATTACGCGAAGTTTTTCAACGAGCTGCGCCGGGCCTTCATGAACGATGCAGAGATGTTCTTCAGCGACGCAAAATACCCGAAGGCGAAGACGAACTACAAGAACCTCATGACCCTCGATCCGGGAGACATCGGGGCGACGATGATGTACGGCACGGTCATGTGGCTCTCGAAGGCAAAACGCGACGCGGAAGAAGCCTGGGCGGAAGCGAAACGCATCCTTTCGGAAAACGGAGGCAAGGGCCTCGAGGAGGTGCAAGTGGATTTGCTGCGGTATGCTGTCATCAGCACCGCTGAAATGCTCGCTGCGGAAGGAAACCGCACTGCGGCCATTGAGTGGTTCACCTTGACGGAATCTCTTTTTCCGAATGACCGCGAAATGGCGGCAGTCCGGAAATCCATCGAGCGATGATCAGACGGCTGCGGCCTGAAGTCCTGCCGAACGTACGCCCGGCTTGAGCGGTCGATCTCCGGCCGCGTACATCCGCTCGATGATGTCGACCACCTTCAGGCCTTCGAGCGCGTTCGTGGCAATGCGGTCGGTTCCGCGCAAGGCGGCAACGACGTTTTCATAGACCAAATGGTGGTTTGCCGCGGACCCTTTGTAGTGTCCGTAGTCGTTTGCTGGGCCCGCTTCGGGAAGTTCTGGTAGGGTGTAGCCCGCGATGTCGCAGTGGACGACTTCGTTCATGTATTGGCCTCCGACCTTGATGGTGCCGTGCTGGCCCACGACCGTCAGGGTGCTCGCGAAATTCGTCCGGTCGACGGCCGTGGAGAAGTTGAACGTCCCCGTGCCGCCCTGGACCAGGTCGAACACCACCGATCCGCTGTCTTCGAACTCTGTACTGTGGCCGTGGGCGAAGTCGTGGAAACGCGATGAAATGGAATCGATGTCGCCAAACAGCCAGTACAGGATGTCGATGAAGTGGCTGAACTGCGTAAACAGCGTGCCGCCATCCAAGGCCAAACTTCCTTTCCACGGTGAAGCCGCATAGTAGCGGTCGTCCCGGTTCCAGAAGCACTCAATGGTGACCATGTGGACCGCGCCGAGGCGCCCGCTTTCGATGACTTCTTTCAGCCACACCGAAGGAGGTGAATAGCGGTTCTGCATGACACAAAAGACCTGCCGACCGGCTTCGAGGGCAGCGTGAAGTACCGCCTCTCCTTCCCTCCTGCTCAGGGCCATAGGCTTCTCAATCACGACATGGCATCCTGCCCGGAGTCCTGCGATGGCGTGCTCGGCGTGGAGTCCGTTCGGCGTGCAAACGCTCAGCACATCCACCTCCGGATGGGCCGTCAGCAGCGCCTCCACCGAGGCGTACAGGGGAATCTCCTCCCCGAGCCCGCAGGCTGCGCGGTCACGCACGTCCGCCATCGCCACCAAACTGCAGCCGGACATGCGGCGAATCATCTCCGCGTGCCGCTTGCCGATGTGGCCTGCACCCACGACGCCGAACCGAATGGAATCCATACCGCGAAAGTACATCAGCGCCGCCAGCTCCCCCCGAAGATGCGGTAGCCGAGTGTGAACTCGAGCAACCACGGTTCCGCCTCGCCAGCGTACCACTCGAGCGCGAGGGCGACCGGGCCCAGCGGCGATTCGGACAGGGCGGCAAGCGAATAGATGGAGCCCAGTCCTTCGGCCTCTCCGATCCGGAGGTCTGCGTAGCGGTAGAAGGCGTGGGCCTCACCGCGTAGACGGACGTTCTCGAAGACTTGCACATCGAGCACGGTGCCGAGGGCGAGCCAGTTGTGGCCGCGGTAACGTTCGAGGAACCGCGACCGGACTCCAGGGGTGGGTTCGAACGGGCGGGCGTTGACCTCCGTGCCGCGTGGCGTGGGGCGGTCGGTTTCGCCCGAGAAGCACCAGCTGCCCTTGAGGCCCCAGGAGGCACCGCGTTCGGAGGTGGTCCAGTAGCGCTCGAAGGAGCCGATGAACCGTGCGCTCGAAGCGTCGATGCGCACCGTGTCGCCCCGGGCTGTGCCCGAGACGGATCGGTGGAGGCTGCGCACCTCTCCGGAAGTGGTTTGGACCGCCCACTCGAACAAGCTTCCCTCCCGGTTCCACGCTTTCTTCGGAAGCGAGCTGTGCCGCCAGCCGAAGGTGAACGCCTCGCCGATGAAGAGGGTCCGGTCGGTCGTGTCCGCAGGATTGAAATCCGCTTGGCTCGCATAGTGGTCATCTACCGTTCGCAAGCCCGCCGCACCGAGCCGAAACACAGCATGCTCGCGCACGGGAAAGGCAATATTCACGCCCACGGATTGCTCGTTCATGGTTAAAAAACTCGGCCGAACGTCCTGGTAGAAGGTCGCGAAACTGCGGACATAGTTCCACCGGTGCAGAATGAAGGAGGGCTCGATGGCCAGCGCGAAAGGCGCCCGGATGTCGAACCGAACTCCCGCGTCGAAGGCGCTGTAGAGGCTGCCGAAGGTGGTCGCCGCGCGCACGGTCGTGGGAACCCGCTTGAACCGGCTGTACGACGCCCCGACGAAGCCCATGCTGACGGGCGAGGAGCTCACGCTTCCGCCTGCGGACAGCCGGAACGGCCGCTCGGGCCGGGCATGGACGGTCACGTCGAACGTACGGGTCTGCGCGTTCCATTTCGCCGACGGCCGCACCGATGCAACGTGCGGATCGGCCGCCAAACGCCGCAAGGCGGCTTCCGCCCCCGCCCCAGGCTCGAGCATCGATTCCGCATACCGGTCGGACCGTGCGTCCAAACCCTCCACCTGAAAGCTCCCGACCACAAACCGAGGAAGACTAGCGCGATAGACCGTCCGCCGTGCATTCCACGTCGAGTCCGGCTCCCAACTCCCACTTGCATGCAGCACCCCGAGGATGGAATCGAGAAGGGCACGGGTCGCATCCGCCCCTGCTGAAGTGATCGCCGCGACATCATCAAAATCGAAGGTGTCCCAGCTCAACTCCGGCCGCACGATGACCATGGCATCGCACAGCTCCTCGAAGTTCGAGGGCCGCGTTACCAGCAATTCGAGGGCAACCGAGGCTTGGCCCGCATCGTCCAGCGCGCTGAGATCCGAGACATTGCAGCCGAGGATGACATCGGGCAGAAAATCGCGGTACAGCACGTCGCTCGGAAAGTTGTTGTAGAGCCCGCCGTCGAACAGCGGATGGCCATCGACCACGATGGGTTCGAGGTAAAACGGATAGGTCATCGACGCCCGCACCGCCTCTGCCACATCTCCCCGGGAGAAGACCGTATCCCGCTTTTCCACCACATCCGCCGCCACACAGCGGAAGGGAACGAACAGCCGATCGAACTCACCGGCAGCTTGCGCCGTGGCGGGACTCAACTCGCGCACAAGTCCCCAATCCGTCGGAAAGCTCTGAATGAGCCGTGCCTCAGGACCACCCGACTCGGTGAGCCGGACGGAGGCGATGGACGGATCCTCAGGAGGTCGAAAAAAGGCAGAAACCGGGCCGAGGTCCCCGGATGAACGCCGCTCAAACTCCGGACTGCGGAGCAGAGAATCCATCTCCGCAGGTGACCATCCCGCGGCGTAGTAGGCCCCGACAAGGGCGCCTACACTGGTGCCGGC
Organism: Flavobacteriales bacterium; assembly: GCA_049454255.1. Lineage (GTDB taxonomy): Bacteria > Bacteroidota > Bacteroidia > Flavobacteriales_D > Sanyastnellaceae > CAMCYM01. The sequence goes on along the minus strand of JBMTYE010000143.1, from coordinate 1,208 downwards.
GATGCAATCCACCCGAATCCCGGCCTCCTCGAGCACGCGCAGGAAACCGACGTGCGCTGCGCCTTTTGCGCCCCCTCCGCTGAGAACCACGCCGACGCGCGGGGTTTGGGCTGCGGCCGTAACGGCGACAAAAAATCCGACTGCGGCGATGAAGTAGCGCACGCCGTGAAGGTAGGCAGGACCTAATTTCGTCCCCATGCGCGTGGTCAGTTGTGTGCCGAGTTTGACAGAATGGCTGGTGGATGTGGGCGCGAACGTGGTGGGCCGCACGCGGTTCTGCGTGCATCCTGCGCCTGCTGTTGCCCAGATCGCGCGCATCGGAGGCACAAAGCAGGTGCACCACGACCGCATCCTCGAGCTGAAGCCCGACCTCATCGTGGCAAACCGCGAAGAAAACGTGCGCTGCCAAATCGAGGGCCGCGCCCACTCCTGCCGCGTGCTCGTCACAGACATCTCCTCCGTCGAAACGGCCTGGTCAGAAATGCAGCGGGTGGCAGATGCCGTGGAATGCGGGACCGCAGGACGCGATTGGATTGACCGCATCCGCGAGGCCTGGGGGGAGCCACGGCCGGTGCGTGGCCGGGCGGTCTATGCCGTGTGGGCCCGGCCGTGGATGGTGGCCGGGGGCGACACCTACATCTCAGACGTGATGCGGTGGTGGGGGGGGGAAAATGCCTGCGCCGGGATGAGCCGGTATCCAGAAGTACAGCCTGGCACTGCATGGGAAGCGTGCGATGCCGTGCTGCTGCCGAGTGAACCGTATCCTTTCGGGGCGCGCGAAGCGGAAGAGGTGAGGCGGGCCGGGGGACAGCCACGGCTTGTGGACGGAGAGGCATTCAGCTGGTACGGCAGCCGGATGTGGCACGTGGCCGCGTGCCTCGGACAAGGTGGCAGTCGGGAAGGGGTGACAGGGGCCGGGATGTGACAGATTTGGCAGGGCAGGGCCTCCGGCACGGCCCTTGCCGAAACCCTGAAAAAATTCCACGTCATGAGTAAAATTATCGGAATCGACCTCGGCACGACGAACAGCTGTGTCGCGGTCATGGAAGGCAACGAGCCCGTTGTCATTACGAATGCGGAAGGCCGCCGGACCACGCCATCTATCGTCGCATTCGTCGACGGCGGCGAACGCAAAGTCGGCGAACCCGCTAAGCGTCAGGCCATTACAAACCCACGCAAAACGGTCTACTCCATCAAGCGCTTCATGG
>JBMTYE010000142.1:0-4877 GCA_049454255.1 Flavobacteriales bacterium | reverse complement strand
AGGGTCTATGGCGACGACGGCACGGTCACGGAGACGGTCGACGCTAATGGGCGGGCCACGCGCTTCGTTTATGACGCTGCGGGACGCCTGGTCGCCAGCATCGGCAACTCCACGGGCGCGAGCACGCCCATCAGCAACGCGACACGCGACACGGATGTCTACACCCGCTACGTCTACGCCAGCGGCCTGCAGACCAAGGTCTGGGTGGACCTCAACGGGGACGGGGTTGAGGACTCCGACGACCAGGTCACTCAGTACGTCTACGGCACGGCCAAGGGCACACCCGGAAGCGGCTCGCCCGTGCAGTCTGCGATCGCCACCGGGCACCTGCTGCGCGAGGCCATCTACCCGCCGCAGTCTTCGGGACAGAGCGCCGCCGACCGCACGGTCATCTACGCCTACAACGCCCAGGGCGAGCAGGTATGGACGAAAGATCAGGCCGGCAACGTCATCCAGACCGACTTCGACACCGCCGGGCGGGAGACGCACCGGCGCATCACGACATTGGCCTCGGGCTTCGACGGCGCGGTGCGGCGCATCAGCACGACGTACCTCTCGCGCGGCCTGGTGAACAAGGTCACGCAGTACGACAACGCCGCCGTCGGCTCGGGCAGCCTTGTCGATGACGTGAAGTACACCTACGACGACTGGGGGAACGTCTACCAGTTCAAGCAGGATGTGGACTCGGACCTGGACGGCTCGGCCTCAGGCCGGGCGGCGTTCCAGGTGGACTACGCCTACGGCAAGGCGCCGACCGGAAGGAACACGATCCGCCGCACGGGGATGACCCTGCCCGGCGCTACCGCCGTCAGCTTCGACTACATCGCGACGGGCGGCAGGCTCGACGACGCGGCCAGCCGCGTCACGCGCGTGAGCGTGGATACCAGCATTGCCTCCAAGGTGCCCGTCACACAGTACGAGTACCTCGGCGCTGCGCGGCTCATCGGCACCGACCTGCTGGAGCCCAAGGCCCGCTGGAACCACTTCGAAGGTGCCGTCAGCGGCACGCCCTACCCGGACCTGGACCGCTTCAACCGCGTCGAGGACAGCCGGTGGACGAGCTACAAGGGGACGGGCACGCGGAACTTCTACGGCGTCGCCATCGCGTACGACCCGGCCTCGAACATCCTGGGCGTCACCGACAACGTCCACAAGAACAGCGGCGGCAACCGCAACTTCGATGCCCTCTACACCCTCGATGCGCTCAACCGCCTGACGCGGACCGACGAGGGGACGCTCTCCTGGAGCGGCGGCACGGGCACCATCTCCAACCGCTCGCGCGACGAGCGCTGGCTGGACGCCTCGGGGAACCTGGCCCTGTCGCAGACGGGCAACTGGCTGCGGCGACGGCTTGATCTCAACGGCGACGGCAACTTCACCGGCGGCGGGGGCGAGCTCGACGACACCGGCGTCTTCAGCCTCGCCAACGAACTCAAGACCCGCGACACCGATTCCAACGGCACCGCTAACTACACGCTCGCCTACGACAAGTCCGGCAACCAGACCGCCGACGGCCTGGGGTACGGGTACACCTACGACGCCTTCGGACGGCTGGTCGCGGTCCACAAGGAGACCGACACGGGTGTGGTGTACGCCCAGTACCGCTACAACGGCCTGGGCTTCCGCATCGGCTGGCGCTACGACACCAGCGGCAACGGCTATGTGGACGAGAGTGAGGAGGACGACCCCTGGTACTGGTTCTGCCACGACGACGCTTGGCGGATCGTCGCGACCTTCCGCGCCACCGACACGTACCCCAAGGAGGTCTTCGTCTACCACAACGCCGGCTTCGGAGGCTACGGCGGCTCATCCTACATCCACAGCGTGATCCTGCGCGACAAGCAAGTGAAGGCCTAGTGGAGCGAGGAGGCCACCGAGGAACGCGGGGAGCGGCGGTACTACTGCCAGAACTGGCGTGCCGACGTCTCCGCGCTCCTGACCGACGCGGGGAGCATGGTCGAGTGGGTCAAGTACTCCTCGTACGGCGTGCCCTTCGCCCTGCCCACCGGCGACACGGACTCTGACGGTGACTGGGACGCCACGGATTCCGCCGCCATCACCGGCACCTATGACGTCCGCAAGGACGCCAACCTCGACGGCGTCATCAACGCCTCCGACGTCACCCACGCCAACTCCATCACCGGCGGCTACCAGACCCTCGGCCGGGGCAGGCTGTCGTCATCGGGCGTCGACAACCGCAAAGGCTACGCCGGATACGAGTACGACCCGACGCTTGAAGGTGCGAGCAAGTGGCTCTACCACGTCCGCCACCGCGTCTATGACGCCGACACCGGGCGGTGGATGAGAAGAGACCCAATTGGGTACGTCGATGGCATGAGCTTGTATGAGTATGTGCGAAGCAGGCCGATCGTCGGGACGGATTCTCTCGGACTGGCATTCGCGAGTTGTCCTTCTTGCCAGACTCAACCTAACCCGCCCCAAGCCCCAGCCCCACAGCAGCCTGGCATCACTCCGCCCGATAAATACCCTCCCGGCTACTACCCTCCGTATGACCCGAACACTTCACCGTGTTGGAGCGGTGAGGAATGGGCATGTCAACAGGCCTGTGCCGTTGAGCCTAGACCGTTCATGCGCACCATCTGCGTCGCTGGACGGCCAATCAGTTGCGTTTGCACGCCTGACAACGGTCTTCCGGGCGATCCATCGCTCGATCCACTCAAAGAAGGGCTACTGCAGTGCGGGTTCGAGTGTGAGAAGCGACACTGGCCAAACATCGACTGCCCAGATGCCTTCTGGCCGCATGGACCTATGGAGTACATTCCTCCGACTCAAACGCCTTGGAGGGATCAGAAGTGCGGCAAGTGTTGTTCTGAGGCGGATGTAAACTCATGCTTTGCCGATTGCGCGTCTCGGTTTGACTGTAGCTCATTGCCGCAGCAGTACAGGGAGGCCTGCGAAGGGTTGAAGGAGCTCTTGCGGGAGCGGGCTCGCGGCATTCAGGCGGGCTGCGACGCGTGCAAGAACGGGCAGCCCTTCGATCCGTTGACTTGCGAGGCGAAGTGTAAGTGATGGGATTTACGTGTACCGTGAAACACTCATCGCCTTATCGGCGAGCGATCTTGTGTGGGACGCTTGCGCCTCTCGTTCTGGTCACGGCGACTGCGGTTCAACTGGCTGTAGCCCCTGCGGTTGCTTCTCGGAAGACAAGTGGATTCTACGATCCGACCCTGCAATGCACCTGGCGAGTGGAGCGGCTTGGACCGGTTGTTCAGTACCAAATCGACCGCGACGGGGAGCAGATGAGATCAGTTTCAGGCGATCTACCTCTGGTTGGAATCGCCTTTGATCAATCGCGAATTGCAGGGGTAACTACCCGCGAACTGCCGTCAGCCTGGGGGCATTCATTTGTTGACAACGCTCGGGCGCAGAAAATTAGGTCGAGATGGGTCGAGACTGGTGCCGGGCTTGTTTGGCCGTGTGCGTTCCTCGGGTACGAGGAGCCTGTCGACAGAGGTCGCGCGCGATCTCTCTACTGCGCGACTAGGGTTGATTTCGACCCTGTCGCCTGTACGCTGCAGATGGGATTCCTGTGGATCACATTCATGTTGGTGCCCCATGCGATTGCCGCTGCGCGTCGCCTGTGGACTCCCAACGGTCGCTTCTGTATAAGTTGTGGTTATGAAATCCTGATGGGTCAGTGTCGGTGCCCAGAATGTGGCACCTTCGTATCCACGACAATGTGAATATTCCATGTCTCGTCAGGTCGCGCCGGGCTATGACTGAAAGTTGCGGTAACGTCTTGAATGTTGCGCAGATTGACAGAAGGGGCTCTCCCGCAGGAAAGTGGTGATGTGAGGCACCCCTTCAGACGGAGAGAGCTGATTCCGCCCGATCCTCCGGCGCGTGGATCGCCTTGAGCATGGCCGCGACCTCGCGCACTTTCCCCTGCGGCACCGCCGTCATCACGTTGCGGTACCAAGACTCCAAGACTCCGCCGGTCGGATAGGCATGCGATCACCTTCTACCAGGCGGCTCCGCGCGGGTAGGGTTGACGATCACAGGCAGGTGGAGACGCAGCAGCAACTGCGCCGCGCCCCCGTCAATGACAGCGACGGGATCAAGCCGTTCCACAATATCCACGCTCTTGCGAGGCAGCCGGTACAGGTCAAACTCGACAACGTCACCTTCCGAAACGGAGGACATCGCGTAGTTGGCCACCCAAGGCTTGTCCCCCGGATCTTTGGGTGTAACCAACTCTCCGAGGTGCTTCCACAGCACCCAGGGTCCGCCGGCGACGACCTTCGATCCATCAGGCTTGATCGTCAAAACGGTCCCAATGTACCAGAATGCATCGTCCCCAATTTCCCAAGTGAGGCGAAGCGAAACCGTGTCCTCAGCCCTGACAAACAGATGCCCCGCCCCAGCTTCCCGAATGAGCTGTGCAGCGAGCCATGCCGGATAGGCATCTTGCATTGGCACGTTCCCATCTGCGACCTTCTTGCGACGCGCTCGCATCATGCTCTTGAAGGCGTCACCATCAGAGCGTCCCTCGAACAGTTCATTGATGGCCGACGCCGCAAGCTTGCCAGGAGGGTCGTGTTGAGACGAAGGATCTTTCATGGGCTGGGAGATCGCAAGCGTCAGGCTCATCACCACTACCGCAAGCGAGCAGCAAAGTAATCGCCGGCCATAGGGTCGACAGTGTCGATCGTCTCCGTCGTGGCACATTTCCACTCTCCTGTTTCTAGATTGGAGCGGTACCGCAATAGCTCACTCAATCGCGGGAATGTTGCCGCCACACGCTGTGGCTTCCGTCAGATCACTCGGGGCGCACTTATTCCAAGCGGCAAGGCGGTCCTCTTGACCGGGTCGCTCTCATCGGTCCACCCCTTATGAGAGTTGGTGCATGGTAGCCA
>JBMTYE010000141.1:0-4882 GCA_049454255.1 Flavobacteriales bacterium | reverse complement strand
GATCAACTACAGGCCCATGCGTTGCCTTGGCTGGCTAACTCCGAGCGAAGTGTGCACACAAACTTGCTTTCGAACTCCGCATCACCGGCTTCGGCGTTGCTGAAGTTGTCGTAGGTGCGCTCGAAGGACACGTTCTTGAACTGCGGCCCGATGAAAATCTCGGCACTCAAGCCGTTATCCATGAAGAAGGCATAGCCGATTACCGCACCGCCCCCGAGGACCGTTCGCTTGTCCGTACGACTCACATCAGCGTAAAAGCCGCCTACAGGGCTTGTATCCGTCAAATCGTAGGTGAGCGAAAGGACGCGAGCGAGACCTGCCACGTAGAGCCCTTCCGGAGCACCCAAGTTGTCCGGCTTGAGGTAGTAGCGGAACTCCGGAATCACGATGAAGCCGGATTTCTTTTGCTCGTAGCTGGTCTCGAGAAGCGTTTGGCTCGACGACTGCGAGACGATGCCCGGCATGAGCTGCACGGACATGCGCTCGTTGAGCATGTGCTCGTAACCGAACATGAACTGGCCGGTGAAGTACCCGAGGGGATTCGTCTTGACGACGCCTTTGTACTGGTTCGGCTGGGCGTAGGCCCCGAGGGTTGCGGCCACCAGGGCTGCAGAGAGTAGAAATGTGCGCATGGTTTGCGTGAATGGTGAACTAGAGAGATAGACCCCGACTCGGGGAAGGGTGTTGCATGAGCTCCGAAGAGTTTTTCCACAAACTCACCCCCGCGCCTGCTCGAGCTTGATGAGGTTCAGGGCGCTGCCGGCGCGGAACCACTCGATCTGCTGGGCGTTGTAGCTGTGTGCCACAGAGATGCGGTCGGAGGTTCCGTCGGCGTGGTGCAGCTCGAGGGTCAGCGGAGTGCCCGGTGCGAACTGTGCCAAATCGACAAAATCCACCGCATCGTCTTCGCGGAACCGGCCGTAATCCTCCTCGTTGAGGAAGGTCAGCGCGAGCATGCCCTGCTTCTTCAGGTTCGTCTCGTGGATCCGTGCGAACGACTTCACGAGCACGGCCCGCACGCCCAGGTGACGCGGCTGCATGGCCGCGTGCTCGCGCGAGGAGCCCTCGCCGTAGTTCGAGTCGCCCACCACCAGGGTCGGGACGCCGGCCGCCTTGTAGGCCCGGGCGACCGCCGGCACTTCGCCGTACGACCCGTCGAGGGCGTTCAGGACCTTGTTCGTTTCGCCGTTGTAGGCGTTCACCGCGCCGGTGAGCGTGTTGTTCGCAATGTTGTCGAGGTGGCCGCGGTACCGCAACCACGGACCCGCCATGGAGATGTGGTCCGTCGTGCATTTGCCGGCCGCCTTGATGAGCACGCGGGCACCGGTGATGTTCTTGCCATCCCACGCCGGGAAGTTGTCGAGCAGCTGCAGCCGCTCGCTGTCCGGCTTCACCACGACCTGCACGGCACTGCCGTCCGCCGCGGGGGCGATGTAGCCCGCATCCTCGACGTCGAAGCCGCGCGGAGGCAGCTCCACACCCACCGGCTCGGCGAGCTTCACCTGGCGGCCATCGCGGGTCGTCAAGGTGTCCGTCAGCGGGTTGAAGCCCAAATCCCCGGCGATGGCCAGCGCCGTCACCAGCTCCGGCGAGCCCACGAACGCGTGCGTGTTCGGGTTGCCGTCCGCGCGCTTCGAGAAGTTCCGGTTGAACGAGTGGACGATGGTGTTGCGCTCGCCTTTTTCAGCGCCCGCGCGGTCCCACTGCCCGATGCACGGTCCGCAGGCGTTCGCAAAGACCTGGCCGCCAAGCTGCTCGAACGTATCGATGAAGCCGTCGCGCTCGATGGTGTAGCGCACCTGCTCGGAGCCGGGGGTGATGGTCAGAGTGGAGGCGGCGGTGATGCCTGCTTCGACGGCTTGGCGCGCGACCGAAGCCGAGCGGCTGATGTCCTCGTAGCTCGAATTCGTGCAGGATCCGATGAGGCCATACTCGATGCGCGTGGGCCAACCGTTCGCGGCAGCCGCGGCGCGCACCTGCGAGATGGGCGTGGCGAGGTCCGGCGTGAACGGGCCGTTCAGGTGCGGCTCGAGGGTGCTCAGGTCGATGTCTATGATTTGGTCGAAGTAGGCGGCCGGATCCGCATACACCTCCGGGTCCCCCGTGAGGTGCTCGCGGATGCCGTTTGCCAAATCCGCAACGTCCGCCCGTCCCGTCGCGCGGAGGTACCGCTCCATCGCGTCGTCGTAGCCGAAGGTCGAGGTGGTGGCGCCGATTTCGGCGCCCATGTTGCAGATGGTGCCCTTGCCCGTGCAGCTGAGCGACGCCGCTCCGTCGCCGAAGTACTCGACGATGGCGCCGGTTCCGCCCTTGACCGTGAGGATACCGGCGACCTTGAGGATCACGTCCTTCGGGGAGGCCCACCCGCTCAGGCGGCCGGTGAGCCGTACGCCGATGAGCTTCGGGAACTTCAACTCCCACGCCATCCCGGCCATCACGTCCACCGCATCCGCGCCGCCCACCCCGATGGCCACCATGCCCAGGCCTCCGGCGTTCACCGTATGCGAATCCGTGCCGATCATCATGCCCCCCGGGAACGCATAGTTCTCGAGCACCACCTGGTGGATGATGCCCGCCCCCGGCTTCCAAAACCCGATGCCGTACTTGTTCGACACGGACTGCAGGAAGTTGAAGACTTCGTTGTTCTTGTTCAAGGATTCCTGCAAGTCCTTATCCGCCCCCACCTTCGCTTGGATCAGGTGGTCGCAGTGGACCGTCGAGGGGACGGCGGCCTGGGCACGGCCCGCCTGCATGAATTGCAGGAGGGCCATTTGGGCCGTGGCGTCTTGCATGGCGACCCGGTCGGGGGCGAAGTCCACGTAGTCCTCGCCCCGGCGGAAGCCGCGGGTAGGCGTACCGTCCCACAAGTGGCTGTACAGGATTTTCTCGCTCAGGGTCAGCGGCTTCCCGGTCGCTGCGCGGGCGGCTTCCACCCGCTCGGGAATCCGGGCATACACGGCCCGGATCATCTCAAGATCGAACGTCATGCGGCAAATGTACGGCGCGCACCCCGGCCGTACCTTCGGACCCATGACCCGTGCTCTCTTCCGCGAACAAGTCGTCATCGCCCTGCGCTCGATCCGCGGCAACCTGCTGCGGACCGTGCTCACCGTGTCCATCATCGCGCTGGGCATCATGGCGCTGATCAGCATGACGACGGCTACGAGTTCGCTCGAAGCGAATGTGAAAGAGCAGTTTAGCACCTTCGGTACGCAAACGCTGACGCTGCGCCAGCGCGAAGAGGCCGGTCGCATGGGCGGTCGCCGCGTGCGCACCGGCGAGCCCATCACCTACCGCGAGGCCGCCGCATTCGCTGCAGATCCGCCCGACGGAATGGAGGTGGGCCGCTCGGTGTTCGGGTCGTTCAACGAAACCATCGCGCGCGGGGCCGAACGCACCGACCCGAACGTCCAGGTGCTGGGCATCGACGCGAACTACCTCGGGGTGTCCGGGTTCAGCGTCGGCTCCGGGCGGAACCTGAACGCCGCCGAGGTGAACGACGCGCTGCCCCTTGTGCTGCTAGGCGTCGAAGTCGTGGACAAGCTGTTCGCCCCGTGGGAGGACCCGGTCGGGGCGGAAATCCGCATCCGGAACCGGCCGTTCACGGTGGTGGGGGTGATGGCGCCGCGCGGCCGGGCGTTTGGCATGAGCCAAGACAACCAAGTCCTCGTCACCCTCGGCTCCATCCGCCTCCTGTACGCGGACAACAGCCGCAGCTACACGGTGGCCTGCAAGGTCGACGACCCGTCGAAGCTCGAGGAAGGGGCCACCGCGGCGCTCGGGGCGATGCGCGTCATCCGTGGCGACCGGGCCGGCGACCCGCCGTCGTTCGACGTGGCGATGAGCAGCAGCATGGTCGCAACGCTCAAGCAGGCAACCGACGGCATCACCATCGCGGCGACCGTCATCGGCATCATCACGCTGTTCGGGGCCGGCATCGGGCTGATGAACATCATGCTGGTGAGTGTCGCCGAGCGCACGCGCGAAATCGGCACCCGGAAGGCCCTCGGCGCGACCCCGCGGGCCATCCGCGCCCAGTTCCTCATCGAGGTCGTGCTCATCGGCCAAATCGGAGGCGTGACCGGCATCCTCCTCGGCCTGCTCGCCGGCAACGCGGTGGCGTCCTACCTCGAAACGCCCTTCGTGGTGCCGTGGGGCTGGATGGGGCTCGGCCTGGCGCTCAGTCTGGCGACGAGCTGGGCAAGCGGGTACTATCCGGCGCGCCAGGCTTCGCGGCTCGATCCGATCGCGGCGCTGGGGCGCGAGTGAGGGCGACGGTGTCGCCGGCGGTCAGGACGTCGATGAACACGCCGCGCAGGCGGACCAAGGAATCCAGCGGGGGGCGGTGGCCGCAGGGGGTGTGGAACCGCACGGTTTGGCCGGCGCCGACGACCTGCGCCACTGCGCACGGGGAGCCGCCGCATCGGCTGGGCCGGACGAGGACCGCCGTCGCCTCGTCGATGCCCCACACCTCGTAACCGGGGTGGTCCGCCAGGGCGGTGAGGGCGCGGTCGAAGCGGGAACGGGCGATGAAATGTTGGTCCACGATGGCGCGGAATCCGAAGGCGTCGAGCAGGCCGAATCCCTCTGTGTAGATGGCGTTGTCGGTCAGGATGTTGCCGTAGCTGGCGCTGTATTCCGGCACGCGGCGCTGGTCTCCCGTGAGGGCCTTTGCAGACATCACGGCCGCCCCGGCCGAGGTGCCGCCGAGCAGGGCCCCGCGGTCGAGCGCCGCGTGCCAAACCTCGTCCATCCCCGCCGCGCGCGAGGCGGCGATGAGGCGCGTTTGGTCGCCGCCGCCGAACCACACGAGCTTCGTCCTGCCCAGCAAATCCAGGTCCGCCTGCGTGGGCGGGTTGCTGATGCCCCGCAGGGTGGAACA
>JBMTYE010000140.1:0-4936 GCA_049454255.1 Flavobacteriales bacterium | reverse complement strand
CGGACTCCCTGAGCAACAGGCAGAACGCCGAGGCCTGGAGTCCCTTCGACCGGACAGATATGGACGTGTACGGGCGCATGTACGCTGGGGACATCCCGTTGTCCGATGCCCGCATTTCCCCGCTGCGGGGGGCGTTCGAGGGATTTCCTCCGGTGCTGATTGAAAGCAGTGAAGTGGAGTACCTGCGGCCGGATGCGCGGCTGCTCGGAGAAGCCTTGCAATGGGCGGATGTTGCGTATGAAGAGCGCATTGAGCCTCTTGCCTTGCACGGTTGGCAGCTGTTTCCGGATTTGTTGCCAGAGGCCAAACGCTCGGTGCATGCCCTCGCGCACCTGCTGCACCGCCTTCAGCCCACCGCAGCATCGAGTGCCACCGTCAGCCGGGGAAGCGCATCTTCAAGATCCGCATCCGTCAGCGTCAGGGGCGGTGCCAAACGCACGGCATAAGGCGTCGACAAGAACCCGAAGAGCAGGACACCAGCTTCCAGGCCCGCTCCGATGCAGCGCCACGCCGCTGCCGCATCAGCGAAGTCCACAGCAAAGTACATCCCGATCCGACGCACCTCCCGCACCGCCGGGTGCGCCGCGAGGTGGGCATGCAGGCGCGCGCCTCGGCGTTCGACCGCCTGAAAATCCACGTCGTGGAGCAGTTCGAGGGCTGCCGCTGCCGCCGCGCACACAACGGGATGTCCGCCGAAGGTGGTGATGTGGCCCAGTGGCGGCCCGTCCGCAAGAGCAGCCATCCGTTCTGTCGAAGAGACGAAGGCCCCGATGGGCATCCCCCCGCCCAGCGCTTTGCCCAGGACGAGCACGTCGGGCACCACCCCGAAGTGGCTGAACGCCCAAGGCCGGCCGGTGCGGCCCATGCCGCATTGGATCTCGTCGAGCACGAGCAGTGTGCCCGTGGCGGTGCAGCGCTCGCGCAGGGCGACCACCCATGCGGAGTCGGGGATGCGCACGCCCGCGTCGCCTTGCACCGTTTCGACCACAACGGCTGCCTGCGATCCGTCGATGCGGTCGAGTCCCTCTAGCCGATTGAAGGGGATGAAGTCCACGTCGGGGAGCAGGGGGCGGAAGGGGTCTGTGCGGGGACCCGGGGTGCTCAGGCTCATCGCACCGTGGGTGTTGCCGTGGTAGCCGCCGGTGCATGCCGCGATCCGGGGGCGGCGCGTGGTGCGTTTGGCCAACTTCAACGCCCCCTCGATCGCTTCCGCTCCGGAATTCACGAAATACACACAGTCCAGCGAGTCAGGCAGCAGCGCACGCAACCGTTCTGAAGCGCGCTCGACCGCGGCTTGGCGGAATTCGCCGTACACCATCGCATGCAGGTGGCGATCCACCTGATCGTGGATGGCCGCTCGGATGTGCGGGTGACCGTGGCCGAACGAACTCACCCCGATGCCCGAGATGAGGTCCATCAGCCGCTTGCCACCGGCGAGCTCGAGCCAAACGCCGTCTCCGCCCACCACTTCCAGTCCCAGCGCGTGCCGCGTGGTCGCCGCCAGGCCGCGGCTCAAGAATGCGTCGTCCCCGATCACCGCAGTACCTCGATTTCGTCCACAAAAAGCCACGCCGGTTCCCCGGCACTCAGGTGCCAATCCGGCAGCGGTCCGAACGGTTCCGCTACCACCCGCACATACCGCGCCCGGGCCCGGAAAGGCACCTCAATCCGCAGCACCTGCGACCCCGGCTGCTCCGCCGGAACGTCGTGTCCTGCTTTCCCGGCAGGGGTCCACGCCACCCCCCTGGCGGACGTCCACCCCGCAACGGACCGGGGCAAAAAGCTCCACGGCCGGGTATCGTGCAAGGCTCCCAGCCGGACTCCGCTGAGGTCCTCCGTCCGACCGAGGTCCAGCACCACATCACACGGCCGGCCCGGAAAGCCCTGCCACTCGCCGGTGCGGAACTCCGTCGATCCGAACAAGCCGTCGACCAGGGCCTGGTCTCCTCCGGCAGTGTATTGGTGGTCGTACGTCGGGCCGGGGTAGGAGGCGGACACCGTGTGCTCCATGCGCCGCACCGTATGGCTGATTTCGTGGGAGGCACCGGAGGGAAGGGTGGCACGCACCCGGAGTTCGCCGGAATGCGCCAGGGAATGAACGCCTGGCCGGATGGATTTCCAGCGGCCGTCCGGGCCGAGGGCGAGTTCGAGGCGGGCATCCGGTTCGAGGTGGGACACCGTCACGTCGACCGACCGCCCGCGGTAGGTGCGGGGCGCGTCAAGTCCTGGCGCGGCCGCGAAATTTCGGTCGTCCCACGGCTTCATCGCCATCGTGCGATGGTGCACTTCAGACGGGGAGGAGGCGGGGCGTGTTTGGGCCTCAAACACCATCGATTGTGATGTAGTCAAACTTGGATAAGATACAAAATGAGAGGAGTTTGAGCCTTGTGAATTCAAGCGATAGGTGATGTGCGCGCCCGAGCCAGAACGTGCGATGTCCAGCGTGGTCCTGGAGCGGGGTCGGACGGTGATGCGGTCGAAAGCGGGGAAGGCCACGACCGCCTGGCCAGCCCCCGGAGCGAGCGGATACAGGCCCAGCGCCGTCCAAACGTACCAAGCGCTCATTTGGCCACAATCCTCGTTTCCCGAAAGCCCGTCAGGCGCATCGGCGTACAGGTCGCGCCGGATCTGCTGTACGAGCGGGACCATGCGTTCGGGCCGGTCGCTGAAGGCATACATGAACGCAGCGTGGTGGCTCGGTTCGTTCCCGTGGGCATACTGTCCGATGAGCCCGGTGATGTCCGCTTGGTGGCGGCCGCGGACGGTGGCGGTCGTGAAGAAGAGCGAGTCGAGCCGCACCCCGAGGGCCTCAGGACCGCCGAGCAGCCGTGCAAAGCCGGCGGCATCGTGGGGAACGAAGCAGCCGTACTGCCAGCCGTTTGCCTCAGTGAAGTTGAAGTTCACTTCGCACGGGTCGAAATCTTCCACCCACGCGCCGCCTCGGCGGGGCTGGAAGAAGCCGGATGTCGGATGCATCAAGTTGCGGTAGTTGAGTGCACGCAGCCGGAAACGTTCGGCGACGTCCGTGGCGCCGAGGGCCGAGGCGTACCAGGAGATGCAGGCGTCGTCGAAGGCGTATTCCAGGGTTTTGGAGACGGATTCGGGTTCGACTTCGGAGGGGATGTAGCCGAATTTGGCGTAAGCGGGCAAGCCCAAATGCGCACTGTCCGCGGCCTGCACCATCCACTTTAAGGCGCGCTTCCCGTCGAACCCGCGTATGCCCCAGGCGTGTGCATCGGCGATCACGGGCACACTGTGGTAGCCGATCATGCAGCCCGTCTCGTTGCCGGCCAACTCCCACACGGGCAAGCCGCCCGATTCGTCGGCAAACCGGAGCATCGTGCGCACAAAATCCCGAGACCGCTCTGGCTCGATCCAGTTCAACAGCGGGTGCAGCGCCCGGAAGGTGTCCCACAGCGAAAAGACGGAGTAGTGGTTGCCGTCACCCGGCGCAAGGGAGTGGACGGCCAGGTCGCCGCCCCGGTAGCGCCCGTCCACATCGGAGGCCAAGTTCGGCGTCGTCATGCAGTGGTAGAGCGAGGTCGCGAAGATGCGCCGTTCCGTTTCCGTGCCGCCTTCCACCGTGATGCGTGCGAGCGCGTCGTCCCACAGGGCCTCGGCCGCTGCGCGGTACCGGTCAAAATCGCCGTGCGGCGCCTCGCTCAGGAGGTTCATCAGCGCTCCGTTCGTGTCCACTCCGCTGATGGCGACGCGGGCCGTGAGTCCGTCGATGACCCCGAAGTCGGCCGCAAATACTGGAACGTACCGCAGTTCCTGGAGTCGGGTCCCGTCCGGGCTGAACCCGATATCGACCGTTTCCTCGAGTTGGTCGCGCCACGTGAAGGGGCTGCTGAACCGCGCAGCGAAGTAGACGTGCTGTTCTTCCGCCCACGCTTTGCTGATGCGGTGGCCGACGAGGGTGCTGTCGTCTAGCGGGTAGATGCTGTATTCGACCAGTTCGTCGCGGTAGGCGAGGTTGATGACGAGCGTGAACGTGTCGCGTTCCGCGAGCGTGTAGCGGTGGATGCCGACGCGGGGCGTGGCGGTGAGTTCTGCCGTGAGGCGCTGGTCGACCAAATCGACTCCGTAGTAGCCCGCCCACGCCCGCTCGGAAGCCTTGTCCACCGCGCTGCCCGCTCTGTCCTTCCAGTCCGTCTTGCCCGGCAGGAACTGCGTGCATGGCGCAAACAGCACATCGCCGTAATCGCTCACCCCGGTTCCCTGCAGGTGGGTGTGGCTGAACCCGTAGATACGGTCATCCGTGAAGTGGTAGCCGCCGCACCCGTCCCAACCGTCGAACCGCGAGTCGGGACTGAGCTGCACCATGCCGAACGGGGTCGTGGCGCCGGGGTAGGTGTGGCCGTGGCCGCCCGTTCCGATGAAGGGGTTGACGTCGCGGTGGGTTTGGCCCGACGCCGAAGCGGTAGCGACGGCGGAGGCGATCAGCACAAATCGGAAGCGCAGCATGGCGCAAACCTACTGCTCACCGGGCTTGCAGACACCGCAGTTCATGCGGTCGTGGATGCCGAAATGCAGGACCGCGGGCTTCGCCGGGTTCAGCAGGGCATTCAGCCGGGCAAGGTCCTCTGCCGGGCACGCCGCGCGCAGGGCCTCGTCGCGCTGGAGCTTGGCCGCGCTCTTTTTCGCCGCTGCTTGCTCCGCCGCCTCGCGCGCCCCCGCGTCGTTCTTGCGCTCGGCCTGTGCTCCGGCCAAATCCGCCCACGCCACCTCCGTCGCATGCCGACTCACCGCCTCCCACGCCGCCTTCCGCCACGCCCCCGCCGGCTTCAGTTCGCGCTCGATCGCCGCCCAAAGCGCCCACCGCTCTGGCGCATACCGCGCCATCCACGCTGCACACGTCGCTGAATCCGGCGCCCACGCCTTCCCAGCCGCCCACGCCACACCCGCCGACCGCACATCGGCCCCCGGCTCTAAC
>JBMTYE010000139.1:0-4942 GCA_049454255.1 Flavobacteriales bacterium | reverse complement strand
CGCGGGAGGTTGAGTTGGAGTTGGAGTTTGAGTTTGAGTTTGAGTTGGAGTTTGAGTGCGGGTGCGGGGTGCGTTTCTTCGGAGCGTTGCCGGAGTCGGCGGGCCGGGAGCGTTGAGGCGCCGTGTTGCCCTGATTGCGCTGGTCTCCGGACCGTGATCCTTCGGGGCGGCCGGAGCCGGACCGTGATCCTTCGGGGCGGCCGGAGCCGGACCGCGCTCCTTCGGGGCGACCGGAGCGGTTCCGGTTCCCTTCGGACCGGCCGGAGCCGGAACCGTATCCCGAGCCGGATGGGCGGCGGCGGGAGGAATGCGAGGAACGTTCGGGACGGTTGTTTCCAGCGGGTGCCGAGGAGGATATGGCTTTGCCGCGGCGGGTGTGCTGGAGGTCGAAGTGGTAAGGATGGTCCGTTACGACGGGCACGTCCTTGCCGATGAGCTTTTGGATTTCCCGCAGGAATTCCGGCTCATCGTCCCCGTTGCAGAACGAAACGGCGATGCCGGTTGCTCCGGCGCGGCCTGTCCGCCCGATGCGGTGAACATAGGTCTCGGGGATGTTTGGCAGCTCGAAGTTGAAGACGTGGCTGATCTCCTCGACATCGATACCGCGGGCGGCGATGTCCGTGGCCACGAGGACCCGGATGCTGCCGGAACGGAAGCCCTGCATGGCGCGGTCGCGCTGGGGCTGGCTTTTGTTGCCGTGGATGGCTTCGCTCTTGATGCCTTGCTGGTTGAGGTACTTGACGACCTTGTCAGCGCCATGTTTGGTCCGGGTAAAAACGAGCGCAGACGACACTTCCGGCAAGGCAAGCATGTCCGCGAGCAGCACGCGCTTGTCGTCCTGCGGCACGAAGTACATGCGCTGGTCGACGAGTTCAGTGGTCGAGGAAATGGGGGTCACCTCGACACGGACCGGGTCGCGCAGGATGGTGCTGGCAAGCGACAGGATTGCCGGCGGCATCGTGGCCGAGAAAAACAGCGACTGCCGGCGTTCGGGCAGCATCGCGATGATCTTCTTGATGTCGTGGATGAAGCCCATGTCGAGCATGGTATCTGCTTCATCGAGAACGAGATATTCCAAATGCCTCAGCGACGCGTACCCCTGGTTGATCAGGTCGAGCAGACGCCCGGGCGTGGCCACCACGACATCGACACCGCGGTTGAGGGCTTCGACCTGGCGGCCTTGGCCCACGCCTCCGTAGATCAGCGTCGAGCGCAGGCCGGTATGCACGGCATAGGCCTTGAGGTTGTCTTGGATTTGGTTCGCCAGCTCACGGGTGGGCGTTAAAATGAGACCGCGGATGACCCGACGGCCTTCGTGGCGCTGCCGGGACAGCAAATCGACCATGGGCAGGGCGAACGCAGCCGTTTTGCCTGTGCCTGTTTGGGCGCAACCGAGAACATCGGTGCCTGCAAGTACGTGGGGGATGGCCTGGGCCTGGATGGGGGTGGGCTCGGTGTAGCCGAGCGGTTGTAGGGCGCGCAACACACGGTCGCTCAGGCCCAATTCAGTAAACAGCATCGAAAAGAGGGAATCTTATGCCGCACGAATTCGTGTGCGGAAAACGAGCCGGGCCGAAATCCTCGCTTTGCGAAGCCGGGACAACGGTCCCGTGTGCGTGCCGGTCCCGGCTGGACACGCTGGCGAAAAGCCGCCGCAAAGGAACGGCAGAATTCAGCGCCTCCGACCGGAGCTTACTTTACCGGGGCCTTACTGGCCAGCATAGGGGCATAGATATCCCAGTGTATCCTCACAAGCAAGATTGTCAGAATCAGCACGATAGCTCCCATCGGAAGGTCGCCTGGATTCCCGAATAGCGTCCATAAAAAAATGTTGACGGCATACGGAACCGTTGCTAAAACGGCAAGTGCACGGGTTTTTGGAATCAGTAAAACAATGCCTACCACCACCTTGAAGAAGGCAACCCACTGGTACAGCCAACCTGTGGCGATAACGGCAAGTAGAAATTCACGCCCTGGCCCTTCTGGAATCTCCATGGAATCTGGCGTCGCGTAAAAACTGATGAGCCCTACAGACCCCGTCCCGATAAGGAAAATCGAGAGCAACACGTGGAGAATAAGGTTGAAGCGTTGCGTGTTCATGGTTCAGCGGATGGATGGGGATAGACGCATTGGGAGGGTAGTGCGCACCCGCACAGGAACACCTTCATCGAGAGCAGGTTGTAGAGCAGGCAGTGCCATGGCGGCTTGCGCGGCAGCGCGGTCGATGTCCGGGTGGAGACTGCGGAGTATTTCGACTGAGGTGATTTGGCCGCGTTCGCTGACGACGAGCGACAGGATGAGCGTGCCTCCAGGGTGCGTTTTGCAGCTTTCTGGCCAAACCAACCCCGCTGCAATCTGAGCGAGCAGATACCGCTGTGTGCATTCGCCGGGCTCCGGACCGGGGGTTCGCGTGCATCCCGGAGCAACGGGCATAAACTCAGCAGTGTCGAAAACCTCTCCTTGTGCGCCGGCATTCCCGGACCACAAAAGAACGATGTATAGGCAGACAAGGCGAACCATGTCCCGAAAGTAGGCGGTTTCGTCGGAACTAGAGGTGGGCCTCAATTTGGTCAGCTAAACGCTTCTGTAACCAAGGGTATTGCAGGTGTGCAGCTGCGGTGCTAGCCCGTTCTGCATGGTGCCTCCGTTCGTGTTCTTTCGGCGCTATTGCGGCTCCTAAAATGTGCAAGTAGAGTTCGGAGGTTTTGCGCTCAAAGAAGGGGAAGCATGGGCCGGAGAGTTTGCGAACTAAATTCCAAGCGTCACGTTTGCGACCCCGCAAGAAGGTGAGCCACGCCCATTCAAGGCGGAGAGCTCCGAGGAATGGGCCCGCCTCAACCCACAGTTCTGGGCTATTTTGCATGCGAAGTACACCATCGAGGAGTTCTTCCCGAAGGGATTGGGTCGGACTCAGGATGGCTAAACGGCAAAGGGGCTGAAGAAGTGTGTGTTCGCCTTCAGTGCCGGACGCGGCGAGCGCATGCAAAGCGTGCTCTTTGGCGGAGTCAATAGATGCCAAATCTCCACTTTCTTCTGCAAGAACGAGCTGAAGTCCGAGGAGCCTTCCGTGCACGACGGGGTGGACGTCATCCATCCGATCAGCGGTTTTTTCCAGAATTCGAGCGGCGTTTTCAGTTTGTCCCACAAACAACTGGCCCATGGCCAGCAAGGTGGATGCAAACACGTGATCTCGGTCCTGCTGGGAGCACGCCAAATAGTCTTCTAGAACCACCCGTCCAATGCCCGACAAGTCATCTAAAGGTGGAAATCCTTCCCACGTTAAGCTGCGACCGCGGGCACTCCGGTTGAGCCGGCGCCAGAGGTACTCCGGCATCTCTTCAGCTGCGTACAAGCTCTCCACAGCAGCAGCAAGTCGGGTAATGAGCGGCCCCCGAGGACGTGCAAAGGGCACGGATTCTAGGAGTTCGAGCAGTTCAGTGAGGCCATTCGGGAGCGCAACATGGTCAACCGGGATGGCGGCATCCCATGCGAGGGTCTTCAAATCGAACTGATCCGCTCGGACGGTATCGAGGTAGAAGTGGAAATCCGGTTTGTCTGCGTAACGTGCGAGGGCATTCAATGCGGTCAAATTCTTCGAGTTCACTACTGAGAATGCGGCATTCTTTGACCGTTTGGATTTCGAATCCGCACTGGCGCACGATGTCCCTGCGCAAGGCGCTCAGGGCTTCCTCGAAGTGGGATTGATTTCTTGAACGAAAAGCTCTTGGCATTGTCCCAAAACTACCGGTCGCAGTGCGGGCAAGGCGGGTTAGAATGTGTTTTTATAGGGGATTCTGTGTGACAACATAAAATTTTCTAGCTCCTCGCCGAGGTCATTTCGGGGCAATACGGCTTAAAAAGCCCGACACTGGCGGAAGTTGCATGGAGCCTGTAGGATGTTACAGTGCCATACGATTCCCTCCTGACGTTATGTTTTGGAGATGCAATCGAAGGGATTTGTCACCTATGCAACATATCTCGTGCCCAGGGGGTCCAAGCGCGAAACCCCCATGCTGACTCCGTAGAGAGGTTCGCGGACGTCTGAACAGCGGTGGCAAGAATCGCATAATCTGGATGCCAAGCTGTCCGCACCCGGTTTGCATTGCTGGCGCTGTTGAGTGGCCAAACTGAGGGTGTGCCGAAGCCATCCACCCAGGGAATCCCCGCAGGAATGAGGTGGTCTTGCTCCGGTAGGAGTCCGATGGCCCAAAGCTTACCATGCGCCTTTTCCCATCTGTCCGCCTGAAAGCCGAATAGTGGTGCTTCATCCCATGCGGCACTCTCGCCTGAAGCAAGTACGGACCACACGACGCATCCTGATTCGGACTCAGCATTCGGTGGGACGGCAACAAGAGAAACGAACGTGCCTTCGCTGTATGATACATCCACCACGTGGTGAGACATACCTGGGAAAGCATTCAACCGGACCACGCCGGTTTCACCGAACGCGGTGTCGAGCTGCCCGGACTCTACTACACGGACGAGCATAAGTTCATAGGCGCTCCCGTTTGAATAGCCCCCTCCTGCCACCCATCCTCCGTTTGTCGCGGTTACACTCGAGAAAAAGCCTCCGACGTCATGCCGCTCGGCAGGGGTGTCAACGGCTTCGTGAGCGGTATTTCCCGGAGGCCGAATGGCGGTCTCTCCCGCGATATCCACCACAGAAATTCCGCCCCACCCGAATGCTGCATCGGGAGAGCCATCAGCTCGGACCTTCCAGAAAAAGGGCAACTCCCGATGGGCACAACAAGGATCCAGTCCCCATCCCACAACCAGCGCCCCTCCGTCTTCCGTGGCCACCACAGCCTCAGCTTTCATCCAAGGGGTCGCCCACGGACAATGAACAGGACCTGCCGCCGGAAGCGGAGTGTCCTGTTCATTCGGAAGTGCTGGAGGGAAATACGCAAGAGCGGTTGTTTGGACACTTCCACTCGGAGAAGTG
>JBMTYE010000138.1:0-4959 GCA_049454255.1 Flavobacteriales bacterium | reverse complement strand
GTCGGCAGGCCGCGCCGCGTACCGCAGCCCGGCCCAAACCAGCACCGAAGCGCCGATGTCCGTGGTGGATTCGATGGCGTCAGCCACCAGCGCGTAGGAGTTGCCGAAGACGCCCGCTGCCCATTTGACCCCGGCCAGCGCGATGTTGCCCCATATGCTGAACCGCGAGGTGGCCAGCGCCTTTTCCATCCGGGCATCCATGCGGCGAAGCTACGCGGGCAGGGGTGTAAGTTTTTCGGGTTCTGCCGCATCTTTTGGGCATGAAACTTCTTCTTGCAGTACTCGGCGGCTTCTTGTGCGTGCCCGGCTTCGGCCAGCTGTTCTACCGCATCACACCGCCGGGCGGGAAGCCCTCCCACCTGATCGGTACCATGCACCTCGTGCCCGAAGACCGCATGGTGTTCGCGCCCGCGGTGACCGCCGCACTGGAGGCCAGCGAGGTGTTCGTGATGGAGATTAACCCGGACATCCCTGTTTCGGAACAGCTCGCGCTCGCAGGCAAGGTCATCATGAACCCGCCGCTGCAGGAGCGCATCGCCCCGGAGCGGTATGCCGCGCTGCGTGCCGAAGCCGCGGCACTCGGAGTAAAGGGCCGGAAATTCGACCGGTACGCCCGGCTGAAGCCCCTGTTCCTTGTCCCGGCGGTGGTGCAAGCGGCCCTCGACGGCACCGAGGCCGTGGACCTCGTCCTGCACAAGAAAGCCGTCAAGCGCCACCTTCCCGTCTACGGCCTGGAAACGGCCGCTTTCCAAATCAACCTCCTGGCCGGCATTCCGGACGATCAGCAGCTCTCCATGCTCGACGGGCCGGACACCTTCGGAATGGCCGACTTCAACCGCATGGTGGACCTCTACTTTTCCGAGAACATCGCGGAGTTGCAGCGCCTCACGGCAGAAGAAATGAAGGAGTATCCGGAACTGAACCGCAAGCTGCTCGAGGACCGCAACCGGGCGTGGATTCCGGAAATGCAGCGCTATTCGGCATTGCTCTCCACCTTCTATGCGGTCGGAGCGGCGCACTTGCCGGGACCTGAGGGGGTGCTGGCGCTGCTCGAGCAGGCGGGCTGGACCGTGGAGGCGTTTCCGGGCGCTTTCGTGCCCTGATCGGGTCAGGCCGAGCGCACAGGGGCCAGCAACGACGCGAGGATGGAGCCCGCGAGCACCACACCGACCACGGTGAGGCTGACCTGGGAGGAGAGGTGCACGAGGGGGGCCAGGACCATTTTGGCCCCGATAAACACTAGGATGACCGCCAGGCCGTATTTCAATCGCGAAAAGCGGTCCTGGGAATTTGCCAGCAAAAAGTAGAGCGAGCGCAGGCCGAGGATCGCGAAGATGTTCGACGTGTAGAGGATGAGCGGGTCGTCCGGCGCGATGGCGAAAATGGCGGGGATGGAATCGATGGCGAAGAGCAGATCCGTGAATTCCACCACGGCGACCACCACGAGCAAGGGCGTGGCCATGCGGATGCCCTGCTGCACGGTGAAGAATTTGTCGCCGTCGAAGTGCTCGGAAACGCGGAAGAGGCGGTGGATGAGGCGCGCGCCCGGGCTTTTTGCGAAGTCCTTCTCGCCGTCGTCCTCGGTGGTGGCAAACCACGACTTCCACCCGGCCCCGATGAGCACCAGGCCGAAGACGGTGAGCACGGCGTTGATGCGCAGCGTTTGGCCAGCGAGTTCAAATTCCGGCAGGTAGGTCAGCCGGATGAGCTCGACGCCGGAAAAGATGAAAATGGCGCGCATGACGATTGCGCCTAAAATGCCGTAAAACAGCACTTTATGCTGCAGTTCAGGACCGACATTGAAGTAGTGGAAGACGAGCAGGATGACGAAAAGGTTGTCCACCGAAAGGGCCTTTTCGATCCAGTAGGCGGACTGGAAGCGGGCAAAGGATTCCGCGCCCATTTCACTGTAAATCAAACCACTGAACGCCATCGCCAGCCCGATCCACACCGCACTCCATACGAGGGCTTCGCGGTTCGAAATCGCCTTGCTGCCGCGGTGAAACACCCCCAAATCCAGCGCCAACAGCGCCACCACCACCCCCGCAAACCCGGCGAGGAGGCCGGGGTGCTGCATTAAGCTTTCCATACGTGCGGCAAAACTACCGCCACGGGGCCTAGCTTCGCCTTCCGTGATGCGGATGATAGCATTTGTTTCGGCGTTCTGTGCGGCGTTTGGTGCCGCCGGGGGCGCGTGGGCGGGTGGCGCGGCGGATACGCTGCGCCTCGGGAGGTGGGAGCTGCGGGATACGAGTGGGGTTTGGCGGGGGGTGGAGGTGCCGGGAACCGTGCATCAACAGCTGGGGCTCGAGCCGTTCCGGGGGAACCGGGAGACGGAGTCGGCGTGGGTGGACGAGCGGAGCTGGGAGTACCGGTGTCGGTGGGAGGTCGATCCGAGCCGCCATGCCCGGTGGGACCTGGTGTTCCATGGGCTTGACACGTATGCCGTGGTGCTGCTGAATGGGCAGCGGATACTGCGGGCGAACAATGCGCACCGGACGTGGCGGGTGGAGGATGTAGAGCTGGAAACCGTGAACGAGCTGCGGGTGGTGATGCGCCCGACGGTGGCCGTGGGGCAAGCTGAGCTCGAGGCGCTGAAGTCGCCGGTGCCGCTGTCGAACGAGCCGCGGCCGGTCGGGCGCCAAACTTCAGGCGTCACCCGCAAGCCCCAGTTCCAGTTCGGTTGGGATTGGGGACCGCGGCTGGTGGGTGCCGGCATCACCGGACCGGTCGAACTGGTGGGGCGCGATGGGCCGGTGCTGGCCGGGGTGGCCTTCGAGCTCCTCGACGGACCGCAGGCCACCGAAGGGATCGCCCGCTACCGCTGCACGGCGGAGGTCGACGGGGCCGACGGGCGACCGCTGACCGTGCACTGGACCGCCGGTTCGGGGGCGCCGTGCACCGCGACCGGGACGGGGGACCGCTTGGAAGCCACCTGCACCTGGTACGACATCGAGCGGTGGTGGCCCGCCGGCGCCGGATCCCCCGAACTCACCCCGGTCACCACCCACCTGCTCCACGGGACGGACACCCTCGACCGGCGGACGGACCGCATCGGCATCCGCACTCTCGCCCTGCAAACCGCCGCAGACAGCACCGGCGCGGCCTTCACCTTCGAGGTGAACGGCCAGCCCATCTTCATGCGCGGGGCGAATGTCGTCCCGCCGGACTACTTTTTGCCGCGCGGCGACCGCGGCGGCGCTGCGGATCGGGCGTGGGTCGAGCTCGTCGAGCAGGCCACGGCGGCGGGATTCAACGCCCTTCGGGTGTGGGGCGGCGGGACGTACCCGCCGGATGCGTTTTTCGATGCGTGCGATGCGGCGGGAGTGCTGGTTTGGCAAGACTTCCCCTATGCCTGCACGATGGTGCCGGCCGACCGCGCGTGGCGGGAAAATGCGCTCGCCGAGGCGCGCGAACACGTCCTGCGGCTGCGCAACCGGCCGTCGCTGGCGCTCTGGTGCGGCAACAACGAGTCGCTGACCGGCTGGACCCGCTGGGGCTGGGCGGACGGCCTGAGCCGCCGTGATTCTGTTCGCATCTGGAAGGCCTACGACCGCCACTTCCACCGCGACCTGCCGGCCCTTGTGGCCGAAGTCGGCTGCGGCACGCCCTACTGGCCCTCGTCCCCGAGTGCGGGACCCAGCCTGCCGGAAACCCTCAGCGCAGGCGACCAACACGCGTGGCACGTGTGGTTCGACACCCTGGACTTTGCCTCGTTCGCGCAGCGGGCGGGCCGGTTCGTGAGCGAGTACGGCCTGCAGTCGCTTCCCGGCCGTGCGGCCTTGGCGGCGATGGACACGGCCTTGTTGACGGCGGATTGGCGCGGTCCGGATGGCGAGGTGCTGCGGTCGCGCCAACGCTCGCGCATGCCCTGGATTGCCCCGGATTTCGACGGGTGGGACATGCTCGATGTGTACACCCGCCGGTGGACGGGGCGGGAGGCGACTGCTCTGCCGCTCGACCTGGCGGTCTACGCGTCCCAAATCACCCAAGCGGATGCGCTCCGTGCCGCCCTCACCGGCCACCGCCGGCGTGCTCCCCAAACGATGGGCTCGTTGTTTTGGCAACTGAACGACGTTTGGCCAGCGGTCTCCTGGTCCACCATCGACGCCTCCGGCACCTGGAAGCTGGCCCACTACGCCGCATCCGAAGCCACCCGACCGCTGGCTCTGAGCCTCCACGACGACGACGGCCGCCTCACCGCCACCCTCCTCGGCAACGGCCCCTCCGCCCTCGCCGACGGCCGCGGCACCACCCTCGAACTCGTCGTCACGGCCTGGCACGTCGACGGCTCCTTCCTCGGTCGCCGGGCCCTCCCCGCCGGTCCGGCCGCCGCAGCCCGCCGCGCCTGGACAACGGTCCTCTGGTCCGACCTCCCCTCCTCCACCTTCCCCGCCCTCGACACCCTCCCCCCCGCCCACTACGTCCTCCGGTTCGACCTGAACGAGGTCAACCCCGACCGCAGCAAACTCCGGCTCGCCGAAGCCGGCTGGTCCCCTCTCCCCCCGGGCGACATGGCGTGGACCTCTTCGGCCCTGTCCCTCACCGCCGAGACCGCCTCCGACGGCTCCACCCGCCTCGCCATCCGCTCCCTGACCCCCACCGCCGGCGTCGGCCTGTTCACTGACCACCCCGGCCGCTTCACGGAGAACGCCCGCTGGGTTTGGCCCGACCGCACCTGGACCCCGTCCTTCCTCCCCTCCGACCCCACCCAGCCGGCGACGTCCGAGCACTTCAGGGTGTACAGTGTGAGTGGGTTGGAGTAGGAGTTTTAGTTTTATTTTTAGTTGGAGTTTGAAGACAGGACTTCCCGCCCAACCTCAACCTCAACCTCAACCTCGTCCGTTCGGACAGGGTGAACATGTGAACAACCGATGTGTTTCTCAAACGTTGCTTGGTTTATCTGGGCGACTTCAGGTGAAGAACAAAGTTCAGAGAGAAGGAATCCAGAAATTTGGC
>JBMTYE010000137.1:0-4967 GCA_049454255.1 Flavobacteriales bacterium | reverse complement strand
ACTCGTGGAAACCGGACGGCAAGTCCGCCCGGTCGACCTCGAACACCAGCGGCGAATCCACGGGAAACGCGAAGCACACCGTCGAATCCGGCAGGCGGACGTCGCCGGTCCACTGCACGCGGGTGCCGGACTGGGCTCGGGCCGTGTCGGCACTTGTGGTGAGTTTGACAAACAGAATGCCCGACGGCGTGCGGGTGATCAGGCCGCGGTCGGACCAGCGCCAGGTCTGGATTTGGGCGTCCATGGCCGTGCTTTGGGCGCGGTAGAGGTTGCGGCTCATCGCCTCGAGTTCTTCCGCAGTATAGGCCGGCTGGCCGTCGCGCCCCCGCTGCCTCGCTGCCTGCACATCCCACCACCTGTAAGCCCAGGCTCCCCCTGCAGCCAGCACCAGCACCGCCGCCCCTACTGCAACCAGGTTCTTCGTGCGCATCCGTCAGATGGTGTAGTTCAACGCGTGGGCGTAGCGCGGCAACAGTCCTTCAAACCGGGCGCACACCTCGGCCAGTGTGGCCCCTTCCACCGCCCCTCCTGCGGCATGGAAATGCCCGCCACCGTTGAAGTGTTCAGCAGCTACTTCCCTCACGCTGAAGGAACCGCGCGACCGCAAGCTCAACTTGATGCGGCCATCGGTCGCTTCAGAAAAGAAGGCCGCGAGGTTGACTCCGGCAATCCGCAAAGCTTCGTTCACAAGACCCTCAGTATCTCCGGACTGGGCGCAGAATCGGTCTAACTCGTCTCTGCTCAGTGCGATCATGGCAGCATGGTAGTCGGGCCACACCTGGAGCTTCTCTCCCAGCGCAAAGCCGAGGAGCCGGATGCGGTTTTCCGTGTTTGCATCATACACCCGAGCATGGACAACAGATTGCTCCACGCCGGCTTCAAGAAGCCTCGCCGCGATGCGGTGGGTGGCAGAGGGCACCGCGGGATAGCGGAACGAACCGCTGTCCGTGACCATGCCGACATACAGGCACTCAGCAGCGGGACGGCTGAGGTGCTCCGTCCATCCCCAGGCCTCGAGCAAACCGTACACGAGCTCGCTCGTGGAGCATACGGAGGTGTCCGAGAAGACCAGCTCGAAAGCCTCTTCCGGATGCAGGTGGTGGTCGATGAGGACGCGCACACCCTGCGTCTCGCGGAGAGCTGCTTCGAGAGCGCCGACCCGGCCCAGTCCGTTGAAGTCGCAGCACACCACCACATCCGCCGCCCGTACCAGGGCTTCGGCTTGCAGCGGCTCGCTGTCATGAAAGACAATGGACTCTGCGCCCGGCATCCACGCGTAGAAATCCGGAAAGCCATCGGGCAAAACGATGCGCGGCGACATGCCTTGGGCCACAAGCGCATGCCACAACCCTAAAGTGGATCCCACTGCATCCCCGTCGGGGGAACGGTGTGCGAGGAGCACCGGCCGCTCGGACCGGCGCAGCAGATCGAGGCACCGGCGCGCTTCGGCGCCATGGAACACCCGGGAACCCAGAACTTCAAGCATGCCGCGAAGGTAGCGCTACCTTTGACGCATGGGGCTCCTCCTCCTCTCCCTCTGGTGGAATGTGGTCACAGCGGGCCACGATTTCCATTACAGCCGGACCGACGTGGTGTACGATGCTGCGAGCCGGAGTTGGCAGGTCACGTTGCGGGTGTTCACTGATGACTTCGAGGCCGAGCTCGAAGCGCGATCCCCGGCTGGGGGACCCATGCGGCTCGGCGACAACCGGCAGCGCGGTGATGCGGCGACTGTGGCCGCGGAGTGGGCCCAGAACGGTCTGCAGATCTACGCCGGTTCGAAGCGCGTTCCCTTGCGGTGGGTCGGGATGGACGTGGCCCACGATTTGACCTACCTCTTCCTGGAAACGGCCCCGGGCGCGACGGGAAGAGCTCAGGAACTTCGCATTCGAAATACACTTTTCTTCTCGCGTTTTTCTGACCAAATCAACGAAGTAAACCTTCGTCACGGTACCACCGACCTCCGGCGCGCACTCGATGCCTCGCGTCCGGAAGAACCGTTCCCTTTTCGATGAACCAGCTCAGCCGACAGGAAAAGGCCCTCCGCGTCATGGAGGTGTTGCAGGACCTGTTCCCTGAACCCGAGGTGCCGCTCGACCACACCGACCCCTACACCCTGCTCATCGCGGTGTTGCTCTCGGCCCAATGCACCGACGAGCGAGTCAACCGCATCACTCCCGCCCTCTTCCGCCTTGCCTCTACCCCTGACGCCATGGCACAGCTGACGGTGGAAGCCATCGATGCGGTCGTGCGTCCCTGTGGATTGTCCCCCACAAAAGCACGCAACATACACGCATTGAGCCAGTTGCTTCTTGAACGGCATGACAGCCAAGTCCCTGCCACGCTCGAAGAGCTTGAAGCGCTTCCGGGCGTGGGCCACAAGACGGCATCGGTGGTGATGGCGCAGGCCTTCGGCGTGCCTTCGTTTCCAGTGGACACGCACATCCACCGCCTGATGACGCGTTGGGGCCTGACCGACGGCCGCAGCGTGGTGCAGACCGAGCGCGATGCGAAGGCCCTTTTTCCCGCGGACCGCTGGAACGTGCTGCACATTCAGATCATTTTGTACGGCCGCGCGTTCAGCCCCGCCCGCGGGCTCGACCCCGACAAGGACATCCTACTCCGCGAGATCGGAACTCCCGAAGAACAGGCCAAATGGGGCATCCCCACCTAACCCCGGACGGCTTCGGCCGCTGGATCGGCCTAGCGCCAGACGTTCCCACGCTCGAACGTTGGGGCCGCGAAGTGCGCCACCTCCTGCGCTACGGGCTGCTCGTCGTCCGCAACGGTGGCCGGCGTCCACCTGCCGTCGTCGCGTGGCCGCATCTTCCTTCGCGGCGGTCCGTGCTTCACCGCGTGTGTGCAGCGAACGGCTGGGAACTCACAAATCGGCCCCGCAAGCGCGCCATCCTGCACATTCGGTTTGAGGATGCCACCGAAAAGGCCACTCCGCTTCCCGCTTGGTTTACCTCAGACCGCGTTCCTGTCCTGAATGCGGAATGCACGGACATCCGCAAATCCACCTTAGAGCTGCTGCACGTCGAGGTGTTCGGTTACGGGCTCGCGGTGGATCCGACGGCCCACATCGGCGCCATGCTGGAAAAAGGCGATGGCAACGCCCTGCATGACGGGCAGATCGTGACGGGACCATGGCCCGAGCACGCGGTGCAGCCCGACAAAGTGTACCAGCACGTGATTGAAAACACCAATGCTGCGGGCCGGAGATTCGATTTCCGTGTCGGATACGTTTCTGGCGAATTTCCCGTAGTTTACGCTAAGTTCAAGCTGGAAGAACGCCCGTTTACAAACGAAACAAGCGCTGTAGAAGTTCGCAA
The DNA here is from genome assembly GCA_049454255.1 of Flavobacteriales bacterium. Taxonomy (GTDB): domain Bacteria; phylum Bacteroidota; class Bacteroidia; order Flavobacteriales_D; family Sanyastnellaceae; genus CAMCYM01. Next base: position 1,632 of record JBMTYE010000137.1, on the reverse strand, counting down.
AATAGATGCGGAATTTACGGAGATTGAATTGCGAATGATACGGAAACTGCTGCAGCGCATGGGGACCGATTGTGCTGAACTCGATGTGCTGCGCGATGCCACCTCGGGCCGCATCTATGTGGTCGATGTGAACCCGACCCCGTGGGGTCCGCCCGCGGGACTCGGAGAACCGGAGCGTTCGGAAGCCATTGCGGCGTGTGCCCGGGCCTACGCGCGGGTGTGCGAAGCGGCTGGGGCGAGCAGCCAGTCCCGGAGGGCGCTGTAGTCCGCAGGCAGCTGCGGCTTGTGGGCTGGCTTGTCGAGGCATGCCGCGATGGAGTCGGGCAGGTCCGGGGGGGTGCCGAGGATGCTGTGGACCGCGTCGCTGAATTTGGCCGGATGGGCTGTGCCCAGCACGACCACCGGCAGATCCCTTCCCTCCTTCGCAAACTGGGACTGTACGTTGCGGGCGGCGGCGAGGCCCACCGCCGTGTGCGGACAGGCCATGTAGCCGGAGTCGCGCCACGTCCGCTGCATTTCCTCCGCCGTTTCTGCTTCGCTCACGGTCGTGCCGCGCACCGCAGCGCGCAGGGCAGCGCGGTCACCCGCGAACAAGGCGTCAAGCCGCGGGGCATTGCTCGGATCGCCGACGTCCATGGCGTTCGAGAGGGTCGCGACCGACGGACGGGGAGTGTACGCACCGCCCGCGAGGTACTGTGGGTAGACGTCGTTTGCGTTTGTGGCGGCGGTAAATCCCGCGGCCGGCATGCCCATGCGGTGGGCTAACACCCCAGCGGCGAGGTTGCCCAAATTGCCGCTGGGCACCACAAAATGTACCGGACCGCCGAGCAGGTAGGTCGCGTAGGCGTAGTACAGGCCTTGAGGCATCCACCGAGCGATGTTGATGCTGTTTGCGCTGGTCAACGGGCGACGTGCGCGCAGCTCGGCGTCGAGGAAGGCCTGCTTGACAAGGGCCTGGCAGTCGTCGAAGTTGCCCTGGATTTCGAGGGCGTGGATGTTGCCGCCTGCGGTGGTGAGTTGGCGCTCTTGCAAGGGGCTGACCCGACCACCGGGATAGAGGATGACGACATCGATGCCCGGAACGCCCTGGAATCCAGCAGCCACCGCCGATCCGGTGTCGCCTGATGTCGCCACGAGCACGGTCAACGAGGCAGAACTGACACCGGAGAGCAGGCGGGCCATGCTTCGGGCGCCGACGTCCTTGAACGCCGCGGTGGGACCGTGAAAAAGTTCAAGGACATACCGGCCATCCTCGAGGGCAACAAGTTCGATGGGGAAGTCGATGGCCGCCCGAAACAGCGCGCGGACGTCGTCTGGATCGAAGGCGGAGCCCACGAACGGGGTCAACATGGTGGCGCCGAAGTCGCCTGGGGAGGCGTTTTCGGGGGCAAGCCAAACACTTTCCTCCAGCACCGGGACGACCTCAGGGAAGTACAAGCCCCGGTCTGGTGCGATGCCCTCAATGACGGCTGAGGCGAAGTCCCGCTCGATGGAGCGGTCTGTCAAACTTCTGAATTTCATACGACTACGTGTGCTCCTTTGCCCGAAAGGGCGGTCAAGTGAAGGTGGGCACGGAACCCGGCGGCCTGCACCGCGGCGCGGGCGGCCTCGCCGGCTTCGCGGGCGGTCTGT
>JBMTYE010000136.1:0-4976 GCA_049454255.1 Flavobacteriales bacterium | reverse complement strand
GCCGGGCGCTGACGCCCGTAGCCAGCACGATCTCGTCGTAGCGGCCTGCCGCCGGATTCCAGCATTGCCGGACTCCGTCACTCACCCGATAAAACGAGGAGGCGCCCGCCGCCCGCATCGCCTCGACCCACGGAGCGACTGCGAGACCGCGCGCCTGGATCTCCGCCAGGCCCGCTTCGAGCCCTACCGCATCCCAGGTTTCGAACGGCCCCAGCTCCCAGCCAAACCCCGCGCGCATGGCATCGTCGATCCGGTACGGCTCGTCCGCAACCTCCGGCACCCGCTGGGCGACGTAGGCAAACACGTCCGCGAACACACGGCGGTAAAATGCCCCGGCATCGTCCGTTCCGCCGAAGAGCACCCGGGTCCGGGCGACGAGGTCCTCGACCGGTTTCGCCGCCTCGAGGGTGGCGAACTTGACCTTCTGCTGCGGCCGGTATTCCAGGGTGCGGAGGTCCAGCGCATGGATGTCGGAGGTGCCGTCGGCGGCTTTGACCTTCTTGTAAAATCCTGCTCCGGATTTGGCGCCGAGCGCGCCGGAGTCGAGCAGGTGCTGCACGTAGCGCGGGAGTCCGAAGACCTCGCGGCGCTCGTCGGAGGGGCAATGCTCGGCCACCCCCTTCGCCACGTGCGCGAGCGTATCGAGGCCCACCACGTCGCACGTGCGGAACGTCGCGCTTTTCGGCCGGCCCAGCACCGGTCCGGTCAGCTTGTCGACCGCTTCCACGCTGAGTCCCAGCTCTTCCACCGTGTGAAACAGCGCCTGGATGGCGAATACGCCCACGCGGTTCGCGATGAAGGCCGGGGTATCCTTGCACACCACGACCTGCTTGCCCAGCACCTTTTCGCCGAAGCGCGTGAAGAAATCGAGCACGTCCGGGGCCGTTTCCGGGCCGGGAATAAGCTCCAGCAGAGGCAGATAGCGCGGCGGATTGAAGAAATGCGTGCCCAGGAAATGCCGGCGGAAGTCCTCCGAGCGCCCTTCCGTCAGCAGCGCGATGGGGATGCCGCTCGTGTTCGTGGTGATGAGGGTTCCCGGCCGGCGGAAGGTCTCGACCCGGTCGAACAAGCTCCGCTTGATGTCCAGGCGCTCGACCACCACCTCGATGATCCAGTCGCATTCCGCCACCCGGGCCAAATCGTCTTCAAAGTTGCCCGTCGTGATGCGGCGTGCAAACCGCTTCGCATACAGCGGGGAGGGATTCGACTTCAGGGCGTCGTCGAGGTGACGGGCGGCCACCCCGTTGCGCGGCCCGTCGGTGGCCGGCAGGTCGAGCAGCAAAACCGTGGATCCGGTTTGGGCCAAATGGCAGGCAATCCGGGAGCCCATCACGCCAGATCCGAGGACGGCGACGCGTTGCACGCGGTGAAATGGTATCATGGTACGGGAGAATTCGGGGATAGGGGAAGCACCACATCGGGCCGGTCGAGGACTTCATTCAGGCGCCGCAGCGAACCCAGCAAGCCGTCCACCTCGGCACCGCCCAGCAGATTCCGCAGCCGCGTGTTCACCGCGACCACGAGATCGCGGGCCTGCCGCCGGGCAGCCACGCCGTCCGCCGTCAAAAACACCCGGACGCTGCGGCCATCGCTGGCATCGGGCCGGCGCTCGATAAGGCCCATCGCCTCCATGCCTTTGAGGCTGCGCGACAGACTCGTCGGTTCCATGCCCATGCGCGGCCCCAGACGGGTGCTGGGCGTGCCTTCGCGGTCGATTTGCAACAAGATGAAGACATAGCTGAATGGGATGCCGCGCCGTTCTGCCTCGGCCGTGTACAGCCGGGCAAGTCGGGCCCAACCCCAGCGCAGGTGGAAATCGACGGTATCCTGCGGTCGCATGGCCGCAAGGTAATGCACTTTCCTTATGCATGCATAGCATTTGGCAACGCATGCAACCCCTTCGCCACCTTTGCAGTCCCTGTTTCGAAACCAACCGTCTGACACCGTGGCCCGTCTCTTGCTCGCCCTCGTCCTGTGCTGTGGAATCGTGCCTGCGGTGGCCCAGCGCACCTGCGGAACCGATTCCGTGCATGTCCACATGATGGGATTGCCCGGCTACGAGGCCGCTTTCCGTGCGCGCGTCGACGCGGTGAACGCCGCAGCTCCCGAGCGGATGGATTGCACGGAACCCCTCATCATTCCGGTGGCCGCGCACTTCCAAAACACGGGCATCCCCCTCGACTGCGCCACCGACATGGCGCTCTCCCAGGTCGCCACCCTGAACGCGGATTTTGCGGCCACGAACAGCGACATCGCAACGTGGAACGCCCTTCAGCCGACCATTTGGCCCACCATCTCGAACGCCGAAAGCTGCATCCAGTTCTGCCTCGCCACGCTCGACCACCCGAGCGGCTTCGGGCTGCAAGACGGCGACTACGCGGTCACCCTCGACGCCACTTCGGGCGACTTCGACGCCGCGTGGTCCGGCTACCTCAACTTTTGGGTCCGCACCATCGGCGGTGGCGTCCTCGGTTACTCGCCCCTCGGCGGCACCGGCACCGGCGATGGGGTGACGGTCGACCCGGCCTACTTCGGTTCGGTATCGTGCGGCGGTAACACGGTCACACCGCCGTACAACCTCGGCCGCACGATGACGCACGAAGTCGGCCACTACCTCCTGCTCGAGCATCCGTGGGGCAACGGCGGCTGCGGCAGCACGGACTTCGTGGCCGACACGCCCGTCACGGACAACCCGCAGTTCGGCTGCCCGGCGGGCCAGGAGATTGTGAATTGCACGGCTCCGATCCTGTGGCCCAGCTACATGGATTACTGCGACGATGCCTGTCTGTTCATGTTTTCTGCAGGCCAAATCGCCCGCATGGAAACCTACGTCGAGCAAAACCTCACGAACCTCCTGACCCACGCTGTCACGGCATGCCAAGAGGCGGCCTGCATCGGCTTCGACGTCGATGTTTCCCACGCGGACGAATCCTGCACCGGCTCTGACGGCGTCATCTCCTGCGCCACCTCCGGCGCCTCCCCCGTCAGCTATTCGCTCGACGGCCCGTTCTCCCCGCCCACTGCTTCCGCTACGGGCGCGTTCACCGGTCTTTCCGCTGGCGCTTACACCCTCGAGGTCACGGACGCAAACGGCTGCACCTTTTCCGATGCCATCACGCTGGTCCGTGAGGGCCCGGCCTTCCTTCCCACCGCCATTTCCCACGAAACCTGCAGCGATGGTGCGGGCAACATCTCCGTCGCAGTCTCCGAACCCACTCCGTTCACGTTCAGCCTGAACGGGGCTCCTGCGGTGAATTCCGGCACCTTCACCGGTCTCTCCGCCGGCACGTACGCGGTCGTCGCCGCGAACGCCACGGGATGTGCAGGAACGGTTTCTGCCGTCGTCTTGAACGAGAGCGACCTGCAGGTCAGCGTGGACGCACGCGGCGTGAGCTGCGACTGGTTTGACAACGGTTCCATCGCGGCCCGTGCTTCCGGCGGCACGGAGCCCTACCTGTACGCGCTCGCCCATCCCTGGCCGGTCACGTCCACCACAGGAGAGTTCACAGGACTCGCCACCGGCACCTATGCGCTTTCCGTCGCGGACGCCGCGGGCTGCATCTACGAGGGGTCATTCACCTTGGGCACCGATTTCTCGGTCATCGGCGAGGACTGTCCCTGTGCCGTGTTCGTCCCGGCGGCCATCAGCCCGAACAACGACGGCCTAAACGACGCCCTCCGCATTTCCGCATCCTGCCCGATGGCCGACATCCACCTGCGCATTTTCGACCGCTGGGGCCGCACCGTTTTCGAATCGTTCGATCCTGCGGATGTGTGGATCGGCGGCGTCGAAACCCATTACGTCGAGCCGGGCATCTTCGGCTACGTCCTCGAGTGGAGCTGGGGCGAGGCCGGCAACGCAGGCATCCGCTCCGAATCACGCTCCGGCACGGTGGCGGTGGTGAGGTAGGGTGCGGCTTTGCTGCACAGGTTGAGGTTGAGGTTGAGGTTGAGGTCGGGTGTAAATTCGGCAGGTAACTCATTCGCGCCAAACAAGTAAGCATGCCATCCGTCCCTGCACGCACCCACCGATACGACGCGAAGGTCACTTGGACAGGAAACCGCGGTGCGGGAACCATCGGTTACACGGCGTATGGAAGAGAGTATAGGGTGTCCATTGACCACAAGCCGGACATTTTGGGCTCATCAGACGCCGCCTTTCGAGGCGACGCCACGCGACACAACCCGGAAGAACTGCTGATTGCGTCGCTGTCCGCGTGTCACATGCTTTGGTTTTTGCATCTCTGTGCTGAGGCCGATGTCGTGGTGACATCCTACGTGGATGAAGCCGTGGGTACGATGGAAGAGCATGAAACGGGAGGCGGGCAGTTTGTCGAGGTGAGCTTGCACCCTGTGGTGACTGTGTCGAAACGTTGGATGCTGGATCAGGCGACCGAACTGCACAAGAGAGCACATGAGCATTGCTTCATTGCGAATTCGGTGAACTTTCCAGTGCGCCATTTCCCTGTGACCAAATCGATCTCGGAGTAAGTAACTTGGAGGGATGAAACACGTGATTCTGTGGCTGTTGTTCGTGGGTTTGGCGAGCGCAGCGAGTGCACAATGCCGAGTCTATTCCGGGAAATACAGCTCGGGCGGCAGTCCAGTCGGGTACGTCGACGGGAACCGCGTGTATGCGGGAAAGTACAGCGCGGGGGGCACGCCCACGGGCTACATCGACGGGAACCGCGTGTATGCCGGCAAATACAGCGCGGGGGGAACACCGGTGGGCTACATCGCAGGAAACCGGATTTACGCGGGAAAGTACTCGGCGGGCGGCGCACCTGTCGGCTACATCGACGGAAACCGGGTCTACGCCGGGAAGTACAGTTCAGGTGGAACGCCAGTCGGGTACGGCGACGGGTGCGGCCAAACGACGATCGCAGCCGCCGCCCTGCTTCTCCTCCTCTAACCGCGTTCCCTGCGCGCCGCTCAGAGCCGGATTCCACAATCCCCTCCCGGCCGCATACATATAT